>JAUZOX010000067.1 GCA_030706265.1 Bacteroidota bacterium
CTCCCCGATGACTTTTGACAGACGGTTTGTTTGAATATTGTGCCAAATCACCGAAAAGATTGTAGTATCTTTATCTTGCCATTAGAAAATGAAACGAGCATGTTTGGAAATCACAAACACCGATAAAAATCATCCATGCGAGTTCCATCTGACCTATTTAATAAAATTATTTTCAGATGAAACGAGCATGCTCGAAGATCACAAACAACGATGAAAATCTTCCATGCGAGTTCCATCTGACCTATTTAATAAAATTATTTTCAGATGAAAAGTCAAAAGATGAAGATCAAAGAAATCATTGATGAACTGGAGAAGATCGCGCCCCTGACGCTTCAAGAGAATTATGACAATGCGGGTTTATTGATCGGTAACGCCAATGAAGAGTGCAAAGGAGTTTTAATAACGCTTGATGTTACCGAAAACGTTTTGGAGGAAGCGATTACTAAAAAGGCTAATCTGATCGTATCCCATCACCCGCTTATCTTCGGCGGACTAAAGAAAATTACCGGAAAGACAGAAACAGAAAGAATAACACTGAAAGCGATAAAAAATGATGTCGCTATCTATGCCATACACACCAATCTGGATAATGTAGCCACCGGTGTCAATGCAACGATCTGTAAGAAAATAGGACTCACCCGGCTACGGACATTGGTGCCGGGAGAAAAGCAACTCCGGAAATTAGTCACCTATTGCCCGGTCGATTTTGCCGATAAAGTAAGAATGGCGCTTTTCGAAGCCGGAGCAGGCCATATAGGAAATTACGATTCCTGCAGCTTCAACAGTGCCGGAACCGGCACCTTTAAAGCAGGAGAAGGCACCCACCCGTTTGTGGGAAAACTCAACGAACTGCATCACGAATCCGAAATAAGGATAGAAACGATCTTCCCATTTTTCCTGGAAAGCAAAATTATCCAGGCACTCATTGCAGCCCATCCCTACGAAGAAGTTGCTTATGACATCTATCAGGTTGAAAACAATAACCCTCAAACGGGGGCAGGTATGTATGGACTACTTGAACCCGCACTTTCAAGAGATGCTTTCCTTCTGCTTTTAAAAGAACGATTCAGGACGGGATGCATCCGTTACTCAGATTTCGGGGATAAACCCATCAGGACTGTTGCGGTTTGCGGTGGTGCAGGTAGTTTTTTAATTTCAGCAGCAATAAGAACGGGCGCAGATGCATTTATCACAGGAGACATTAAATATCACGACTTTTTTATCCCCGAAGGACGCATGCTTCTTGCCGATATAGGTCATTATGAGAGTGAACAATATACAAAAGAGTTATTATTCAATCAAATTACAAAAATATTTCCTACTTTTGCAGTTCAAATATCTGAGCATAACACAAATTCTGTTCATTACTTTTAAAATATAAATATCAGGATCTATATGTCAAAACAAATCAAAAATAATCTCTCAAACGAAACTCCAATCGGAGAAGTTAACAGCATCATGGGCGTGAAACCTGGGGAAGCAGAATCAGAAGAGAATATTGAGGTAACGATTGAGCGAAAGTTATACGCTTTATATTCATTACAACAGATTGATTCACAGATCGACAAGATCCGCATTATCAGAGGTGAGCTTCCATTGGAAGTAGAAGATCTGGAGGATGAAATCATAGGTCTTCAAACACGTATCGATAATTATATTTCTGATATTGAAACATCAGAACAACAGATTAAAGAAAAAGAAGCCGCCATCAAAGAAAGTCTGACGCTCATCAAACGTTATGAAGAACAACAGAACAATGTTCGGAATAACCGTGAATATGACTCTCTGACCAAGGAAATTGAATATCAGAACCTGGAGATCCAACTTGCAGAAAAACGTATCCGTGAATTTTCTTCATCGCTTCTGATGAAAAAAGATGAGATCACAAAAGCACAAATGGTGCTGGAAGAGCGCAAGAATGATCTGGAAATGAAAAAAACAGAATTAACGGATATCATTGCCGAAACCGAAAAGGAAGAAGCAATGCTACATCATAGGAGCGAAGAAAATCAGAAATATATTGAGCCGCGTCTTTTGACTGCCTATAAACGTATCCGTAAAAATGCACGCAATGGTTTAGCCGTCGTTCCTATTGAACGTGACGCCTGCGGTGGTTGCTTCAGCAAGATCCCTCCTCAGCGCCAATTGGATATCCGGATGCATCGCAAGGTTATTGTTTGTGAGTATTGCGGACGTATTCTTGTGGACCAGGCAATCGTTGATGCTGTGAACAATAATTAATAAAATATTGTCAATTAAAAACGGAAGCACCCGGGGTACTTCCGTTTTTTTATTAAACAAGAAAAGCCAAAACATTATGAAACGAGCATGATTGGCAATCACAAACAACGATGAAAATCTTCCATGCGAGTTCCATCTGACCTATTTAATAAAATTATTTTCAGATGAAAAAGTATCTGTTTGTTTTATTCTTGTTAACCTCTCCTTTACTACTCAGGGCATCCTTTACCTATAACTCAAACTGCAAAGAAGCTTTTAATTATCTCATCAGCTTGCGCTTTAATGAAGCCCAAAGGCTGATCGCATTGGAAAAAAGTGCCAATCCGGAAAATGCAATTCCAGTGTTTCTTGAAAACTATATTGATTTTCTGGAATCATTTATAGGCGAAGAAGAAAATTCGTTCAGGCATTATACCGCTGAGATGGCTATTCGCAAGCGACGCATCGAAAGCGAGAATTCCAGCAGTCCGTATTACAAATATTGCCTGGCTACGATGGATATGCAGGTTGCTTTCACAAGAATGAAATTTGGTGAATATGTAAAAGCAGCCGCAGAAATTAACAGGGCCTATCGCTTATTGGAACGGAACAACCATGATTACCCCGATTTCATCCCGCAAAAGCTATCATTGGGCATGTTACATACCCTGATTGGCAGTATTCCTGATAAATATGACTGGATCAGAAAGGCTGTAGGGTTAAAAGGTTCTGTGAATGGCGGCATTCAGGAAATGCAGCACGTATTTGAGATATCGCAGGACACTCCAAAATGGAAATACCTCCAAAACGAAACGCTCTTCCTGCTGAGTCTTACCTCTGTTAATCTGGCGGCGGACAAATCTTTTGCCGACAAAATACTAAACTGGTATAACAAAGAAGAAGGATTGGAACTGGTCCGTGAAAATCCTTTGATGGCATACTGCAAAGCCAATATCTGCTTTAAGAAGGGGCTGAATGACCAGGGCATTCAAATTCTCACCTTCAGGCCCAAGGGACCTAAATTTTTCCCCTTCCATTACCTTGATTATCTGCTCGGGGTTGCCAAGCTTAATCGGCTTGACAACGACGCATGGGCCTATCTGATTAACTTTACGGCAAACTTCAAAGGAAGAAATTTCATCAAATCTGCTTACCAGCATATTGCCTGGAACTATCTGATCAACGGCGATGTAAAAAAATACGCCGAATACATGAACCGAATCCCGTTAGCAGGTGACAAGATTACGGATTCCGATAAAAAGGCTCTTTCAGATTCGCGCACAAGCGAGATGCCTGATGTACACCTTCTGAAGGCTCAATTACTCTTCGATGGAGGATACTATGAAAGGGCACTCGAAGAGCTGGCAGCCTTTAACAGAAGTCCCATTAAATCGGAACACCATTCACTGGAATATTTATATCGGCTGGCCAGGGTTTATCATGAGACGGGAAAACTTTCTGAAGCCATACGCTATTACAATCTCACGATTGAGAAAGGGCAGGATAAGCCCTGGTATTTTGCTGCTAATGCTGCACTTCAAATGGGGAACATTTATGAGACCCAGAAAAAATTCATACTGGCCAGATCATACTATGAGAAGTGCCTTACGATGAATCCCACCGAATACAAGAACAGTATTTCCCAGAAGGCGGAAGCCGGATTAAGCAGGCTTAACTAAAAAAAACTGTCGGAACCTGAATGACTCCGACAGTATATAAAACCAACAAATTATCAGTTACAAAGCTATTTTACATTAGAACTTCAATCCGAAAGTAATCATAAACACATTATTGGTAGTTTTAAGAGAAGCTTTGTTTGCAGGATCGGTTCCATATAAATAATAGTCCTCGTTCATATTGTAGTTTGTAAATGCACAGTCGATAAAATAGTTGGAAGTTCTATAACCCAGGCCCAAAGAAGCCAAAGTACCTTTCCCATTATTGACATCCATCTTATAAGGGCTCCCGAAGATACCTAAACCGGCGCGGAAGTTGATCTGACCATAACGATATTCACCTCCTATGCGGAAGTTCGAGGTGCTGGTGTATTTATCCTGAATTCTTTGATTTTCATTAGTAAAATCAGAAGAAGGACGAAGTCTGGCTTTCGAATAATCGACCATCTCATAATCGGCAGAAATAAGTCCTGTTTTACCAATGACAAAGGCTGCACTTCCAATGAATTTCATTGGGGTAACAAGGTCGAAGGTATAAGTACCCAAAGGCGAATCCTGGTTTGAATTCAAAGTATTATCCGAGAATTGGGAAGAGATGCTTGAAGTGTAATCAATATTCAACTTACTGAATAAAGAGGGCGTATGGAATGCTGCACCTACTCTCAACCAGTCAGTTGCTCTGACAATAACACCCAGTTTAAGATTAATCCCGGTCCCCTTTATGATTTGATAATCGTATTTGGTAAATGAGTTAAAGAGAGGAATCTTGTCACCGTTATCAGTTTCCGTGTAGTTTGAGGATTCCTCATATTTAAGTGAAAGAATGCCCAGGGAAGCGCCGAAGTAGATTCTATCCTGAAAATTTGCCGACCCTGCAAATACGGTTTCACCCATATATCCATTTGTTGAAATGGATTTCGTTTCACCGATTCCGGGAAATGGAGAGACGCCAAGAATATCAGCACTGTAAATATTGGTATTGGTATTGGGTCTGAAGAGAAGATTGGCATCAAAAGCCAGCTTGGTGTCAAATACGCCAAGATCAGCAGGTGCAGTGCCATTAGCACTGTTCACATAATCCCCTAACAATGATGTTTTGGGGTTAGTACCTGTGATGTAGTAATTGGCATTGAAATTAGCCAACCGGTTATATCCAAATCCAAATTGAAAGTTCTTCCAGTCCTTATTGGTTCTGGAATCCGGATTATCGATAACAAATACGGCTCCGATACTTCCGATGTCTAACTTGCTTTTGGTATCATCAGAATAGGTACCATTAAAAGTAGAAGCGATTTTTGTTCCCTCGAAATAAGGGGTAAATGAAATTTCTGATCTTTTATATAATCCCATACCCGCCGGGTTAGTGCTAACGGATGAAAAGTCTGCACCGACAGCTCCAAATGCGCCTCCCAATCCCCAATATCTGGCTGATCCGCCATACTGAATCCTGCTAAATCGCAGCGCATCTACTTCATTCTGAGCGACTACCTCAATTGTGGAAGCGATGATAATTATGAGTGATAATAATAGTTTTTTCATTTGTATATAATTTATAGTAAAACAGTCAGATGGAACTCACATGTATGCTCGGTTCATCGGCGCTTGTGTTTTTCAAACATGCTCATTGCATGGTATCTTATATTAATGACTATTCTTTTTTACCTGCGTGGGCCTGTATACGTGCTGCCTGAAGAACTTGAACTGGAACCCGATTCACGTGCATTGCCTGCAGGAGCAGAATAAGTCTGACTGGGTGCGGAATAGGTAGAAGCAGGCGCAGAATAGGTACTGCGTGGGCTACTATAGGATGAAGAAGGGTAAGAAGATTCAACCTGACGGTAATTATTGTAATTACTTACTTCTCCCCTATTGCCCGAATTGCCCGAAGGTGCTGAATATACTCTTTGCGGGACATAACGCTGCGGATCAGAAACGGATCGTTGTTGCGGTGTAAACTGCCTGGAATTGTATATTGCCGGATTTCTGTACCCTGGACTGGAATATTCATTGCTTGAACGCGGCCGTGAATAGACCGGGCTGTAATACTGTTGCGGAGCTGAACTTTGTTGAGGTTTTACATAACGTACATTACCATTAACATTTTGAGTTCCAACAGTCCTGTCTTTGAAATTATTGCTCTGTTGTTGCAATGAACGGATGTCAACCCTCTTCCCCTGAATCTGTTGGTCTCTGGCCGAATTGGAAATATAGCGGTTTACATCTTTACGATTTAAGGTTGTAGCTGTACGCTGGGTAGTGGCATTTGTTGTTCCAAAAAGGTTATTGCTTCCCGCTTCACGCTGGTTAGCAGTGACGGCAGTTGTAGTTACGCCCTTATCTTTCTGCCCGGAAGTAATGGCAGAAGCCGAAGCATTGTTATTTATGACTTCTCTGGCGTTTTGTGCTGAACTTACACCGCTGGCACCTCCACCTGAAAAGGCCGTATAACGTTGACTGAACGCAACACGTTCTGTAGGAGTCGGACCATTATTGGAGCCCAATGTATTCCGCTTAGGCCCATAATATACTGAGGCATTTTTATCAAGGCTGTTGGAATAACCTCCCCCACCATAACCGTAACGACCATATCCTAATCCATAATAGCCATAATAGCCGTCATAAAACCCGTTGTAATAACCCATCATGTAATTGTTATAGCCAAATCCATAGGGATAATAGCCATAACCAAACATGAACGGATCGTAGAACGGATCATAAAAGCTGTTGAATGGAGAGTAAATACCCCAGCTCATAGAGAATGGGCTCATATAAAAAGACATACTCGGTGACCATCCCCAGCTGGAATAGATACTCGAGCCCCAATACATCGGATCGTAGTTATACCAATAGCGGTTTGTATAGTAGTCATTGTAGTAGTCATTAAATGGCGCGTATTGGAATCTTCTGATACGGGATGCATATGAATAGTCGTAATAATCGTCGTAATTAAAACTGTTGTTATTACTGGTAACATAGGAATCCGAACTGAGCGTATTGGCATCCTTCAACTGCCCGATCGTTTTCCCGGAAAGTGTATTGGAATCAGTTTTAATGATCACCGCCTTGGACGATTTATGCAATCCGGGGTTTTCCTGAACTGCAACAGTTGACTTATCATTAGGGTTATAGTAGACATCGTCATAACTTTGCCCCTGATTGATAACAGTACAAGCGGTAAGTGCGCTTAGTATCACAACAACCGATGTAACAATTTTTTTCATGACCTTTCCTCCAATTCTTAAGATATATTTTAACTGCCGGGGGTTAATCTTTAATATTTTGTAACTTTGCATCCGTAATTATCAATGAATTCATTACAAATTTTGTACCACAAGAAACCAAATGGCTAAAGATTTTCCTACAAGAGCAGAAAATTATTCACAATGGTATAATGACCTGGTGATCAAGGCAGACCTTGCAGAAACTTCTGCAGTAAGAGGGTGCATGGTGATCAAACCATCTGGTTATGCCATTTGGGAAAAAATGCAATCGATTCTGGATAAAATGTTTAAAGATACCGGACATAGCAATGCATATTTCCCGTTATTCATTCCAAAATCATTCTTCAGCAAAGAAGCCAGCCACGTTGAAGGCTTCGCCAAAGAATGTGCAGTAGTCACCCATTACCGTTTGAAAAATTCTTCAGATGGCAAAGGTATAATAGTTGACGAAGATGCCAAACTAGAAGAGGAATTAATTGTTCGTCCGACATCAGAAACTATTATCTGGGATACTTATCGCAACTGGATCAAATCGTATCGCGACCTGCCGCTTTTAATAAACCAATGGGCAAATGTAGTGCGTTGGGAGATGCGAACCCGATTATTTTTGCGTACCACAGAATTTTTATGGCAGGAAGGGCACACGGCACATGCCACAAGAGAAGAAGCCATAGCTGAAGCAGAACAAATGTTAAGTGTTTATGCAGACTTTGCCGAAAACTATATGGCAGTCCCGGTAATCAGAGGAATCAAATCCCCCAATGAACGTTTTGCCGGAGCCGTCGAGACCTATTGCATCGAAGCACTCATGCAGGATGGCAAGGCACTTCAGGCCGGGACCTCCCACTTCCTGGGAGAAAATTTTGCAAAAGCATTTGACGTCAAGTTCCTCAGCAAAGAAAACAAGCTTGAATATGTATGGGCAACCTCTTGGGGTGTTTCGACCCGTTTAATGGGAGCGCTTATCATGGCTCATTCCGATGACAATGGACTGGTATTGCCTCCAAAGCTTGCTCCAACCCAGGTCGTAATCATCCCTATCTATAAAAATTCTGATCAGTTGGCCGTTATCAGTGAAACAGCCGTTAAAATCAAGAATAACCTGCAGGCAAAGGGAATCAGCGTTAAATATGACGACCGGGAAACACAGAAACCGGGCTGGAAATTCAATGAGTATGAGTTTAAAGGTGTTCCCGTCCGTATTGTGATCGGGCCCCGTGATCTGGAGAACGGCACCGTCGAAGTAGCCCGTCGTGATACACTGGAGAAATCGGTATATCAGATCATCGACATTGAGAAAAAGATCGTCAATCTGCTCGATAGCATCCAGGATAATTTGTATCAAAAGGCACTGGCTTTCAGGGATGAGAATACCCGAAAAGCCGATACTTGGGAAGAGTTTAACACACTCCTCGATACCAAAGCCGGCTTTGTCCTGGCCCATTGGGACGGGACCCCTGAGACAGAACAGAAAATCAAAGATGAAACCAAGGCAACGATCCGTTGTATCCCTTTAAACAACACACCTGAAGAAGGAAAGTGCATCTACTCGGGTAAACCATCTAAACAAAGGGTCGTCTTCGCTAGAGCATATTAAAACAAGGTTGTGCTTCACAGTACATCGTTGAAATCAATCTTGAACCGGTATAACACAGAGATGAATTTTATTATCGCTCTTTGTTGTACCGGTTTCATTTTATCCTGAAAGCGTTGACCGATGCGTTTCCCAAAAATATTGCCTGAAGTATATTTGCAATACATACACCGTTAAAACGATTTTCACCGGTGTATGTGTTTTCAAACATGCTCATTTCATATTATTCCATCAACCGGTACATCATTCAGAAACACATCCTGTAATTGGATTTACACTGTCAAAGTTTTAAGTCAAAAAAGGCAAGTTCTTGTTATTTTAGCTGTCATTCCATACTTTTGCCTGACTGAGCAAAAAATAAAGAGTGTATCACAAAATCGAGATCCCTCAGCAATCAACTGCGCATTGGCAAAAGTAAACACCGTGTCAGAGCTTTGCCTGTTGAAAAAATCTTTGTTCAATCTTTACCCGTTATTCTCAATGAAAAAAACTGCAATTCTGATCACCCTTCTTATCAATATCCTCTTTTCTGCTTCGGCGGCTGTAGAATCTCCCAGGCAGCTGATCGTTGCACCCGGAACACTATCGTCGTCATCCGCAACACTGGTATGGGATAAACCGGAACACTATGGCACGATTACCCGCTACCACATCATTTTATACGGGAAAGACATTGCAACTTCCAATAAATGCAGTTACACACCACTCAATCTATTGCCGGTCACGAAATACAAATGCAGTATCCTGGCCGAAGACAAGGATGGGAATTTGTCAGCGCCCTCTCCAACCGTCAGCTTTGTCACCAGGCACAAAGGAAAGATCGTTGACGTTACCCAATTCGGTGCCAAGGGAGACGGTGTCACCCTTAACACCGTGTTCATTCAAAAAGCCATCGACCAGTGCCCTACAGGAGGCACTGTCCTGATTCCTAAAGGCTTGTTTTTAAGTGGCGCCTTGTTTTTAAAGAGTCACATGACCCTCCTGATCAAGGCCGGAGGTGAACTGAAGGGCAGTACGAACGAAGCCGATTATCGTCCTTTCATCAACAACCGTTTCGAAGGATGGGAGATGAAAACCTATGCCAGCTTGTTGAATGCAGGTACGATGGACCGTAAGGGCGGCTTCAGCGTGGAGCGACTTTCGATCAGGGGCGAAGGTACGATCACCGGAGGCGGTACTCCGTTGGCCAATAAAATGATCGAAAAGGACGGACTGCGAAGCCGGGGCCGTTTGATTTGTCTGATGAATTGCCGTGACGTAGAGATTCAG
>JAUZOX010000670.1 GCA_030706265.1 Bacteroidota bacterium
ACGCATATAATTGATTAATTACGGATTACAAACTTAAAACATTCACACGCATGGGTAAAGTTATACGCAAACATTGACAATTGCATTCAAACGGTCTGACCGTTCAGGATTGTAGTCAGCTTTGTTTCTGTTTATTATACTCTCCAAATGCAATGGTTTGGTGCGGGAGAGGAATTCGAATGCCTGAAAGTATATCCCTGCGAATATTTTCATGGGCAGCACAATGGGTAGCTCCGAACTGTTTTTTTTGGCGTTTGTGCTCAAAGTACTATTTTAACGTTCAAACCCGATGACAGGAAACTGGCGGGGACAGGACCGGGCAGGTTTTAAAACACCTGAAACGTATAAAACTTTCCGACTGCTCATTACGACCAAACTAATGATTCAAATTATTTCCATATGCAAAAGATCTTTTTAAGCCTGGTAGTGCTTTTCTCTACCAGCCTGACGTTTAACCTGCCGGCTCAGGTTAAAAAGGCTCAAAATCCAATCATTTATGCCGATGTCCCGGATATGTCGATGATACGGGTGGGCGACACCTATTACATGAGCAGCACCACCATGCACATGAGTCCGGGTGTCCCTATCATGAAGTCGGTGGACCTGGTAAACTGGAAGCTGGTAAACTATGCATACAACACCCTTGACAGCACGGACGCATTGAACCTTGAGCATGGAAAGAACGCCTATGGCAGGGGCTCATGGGCCAGCAGTATCCGCTACCATAATGGATGGTACTATGTGTCGACCTTCTCCAATACGACCGGAAAGACCTATATCTACTCAACCCGGGATATTGAAAAGGGCCCCTGGAAAACCGCTACCTTGAATCGTTCCCTGCACGACCACTCGTTATTCTTTGATGATGACGGCCGCGTTTACATGGTTTACAATGCTGGCAGGATAAAGCTTGCTGAACTCAATGCCGACGCATCGGATTTTAAAACCGGTACGACAGACCAGGTCATCATTGAAAATGCCAGCGCCCCGGCCGGACCCAACATCAATCTCCCTGCCGAAGGGAACCAACTGTTTAAAATAAAAGGCAGGTACTATCTGTTTAACATCACCTGGCCAAGGGGAGGCATGCGTACGGTTGTAGTCCACAGGGCCGACAAAATCACCGGTCCCTGGGAGGGCAAACTGGTCTTTCAGGACAAGGGAGTGGCCCAGGGGGGGCTAATCGATACACCTGACGGCAAGTGGTATGCTTATTTGTTTCGTGATTACGGTGCAGTAGGCCGGATCCCATATATCGTACCCGTCAAGTGGGAAAACGGATGGCCCGTGCCGGGTGTGGACGGCAAGGTTCCCGATGAGCTGGATCTCCCTGCTTCTAAAGGTTACATCCCGGGGATAGTGGCTTCCGATGAATTTAACCGCCGCAAGGGTGAGGCTGCACTTCCCCTGGTATGGCAATGGAACCATAACCCCGATAACAGGCTTTGGTCGCTTACCCGGAGAAAGGGCTATCTGCGTCTTACCACCGGATGCATCGACACCCTTTTCTTAACGGCACGGAATACATTGACCCAACGTACTATCGGCCCTCAGTGTTCAGGATCGACCTCGATCGATGTATCCAACATGAAAGAGGGTGACTTTGCCGGTCTTGCCCTATTGCAGAAAAAATACGGACTGGTGGGGGTGAAATATCAAAATGGGGCCCGGTCAATCGTGATGGTAAGCGCCGAAACGGGGAACGCGGTCGAGCTGCAAAGGGTGCCGCTCACCCAAAAGACGGTCTGCCTGAAAGCCGATTGTAACTTTTCGGATCGTGCAGACCTGGCCTATTTCTATTACAGCCTGGATGGGAAAAGCTGGATACCCATTGGCACAAGGCTTAAGATGGAGTACTCCATGCCCCACTTCATGGGTTATCGTTTCGGGTTGTTCAATTATGCTACCATGACTACCGGTGGCTTTGTGGATTTCGATTACTTCCATATCACCGACCGTATTGACACAAGAAACTGAAATGCATGAAGCTGGTTTCAAACCGCTTAAACATTACGACAACCGAATATATTTTTGTTTTTAAGCTTAAAAGGAAATGAAAAAATACAACCTGTATCGGATCATCCTTCTGTCGGTGGTGCTGTCCATCGGCCGGATGTCCGCTCAGAACCCGATTATTACGAATCAATTTTCTGCCGATCCGACTGCCAG
>JAUZOX010000671.1 GCA_030706265.1 Bacteroidota bacterium
GATACCTGATGGCTGCATTCACGGATAAGACCCAGGCACTCCATGACTTGCTGGCTGGTTGCATTGTCATCCCTGAACGTCAGGTAGTCACGACCCCTTTTGAGGAAAAGCCGGAAGCCAAAGCACAACAAACGGTTTAACCGTATCAATCACATCCCATGTCAATAGATTTTTCAAAAATACCTTCGCCTTGTTATGTTCTGGAAGAAACCCGGTTACGCAATAACCTGGCGTTGATCAGGGATGTGAAAAAGCGCAGCGGAGCGGATATCATTCTTGCCTTCAAGGGCTTTGCCATGTGGGGCGTATTCCCGATCTTAAATGAATACGGTTTTAAACAGGCGACCGCCAGTTCATTAAATGAAGCACGACTTGCATTCGAGGAGATGGGAGCACCGGCTCACACTTACGCGCCGGTTTATACCGATGAGGACTTTGATGAAATCATCCGGCTAAGCAGCCATATCACGTTCAATTCACTCACCCAGTTTGAACGGTTTCTGCCAGTCATCAAGCGTTCCGGAAAACCAATTTCAATCGGACTCCGCGTAAATCCGGAATATTCGGAAGTATCGACCGCACTTTATAATCCCTGTTCACCGGGTTCGCGGTTGGGAATACTTTCCGGTCAATTGGGTGACACTTTACCTGCAGATGTTGAAGGGCTTCATTTTCATGCCCTTTGTGAATCGGATCCCGATCAGCTCCAAAAAGTACTGATATCGTTCGAAAAACGGTTCGGAAAATATTTACCCCGGATGAAATGGGTCAATTTTGGGGGCGGACATTTGATGACCCGAAAAGGATATGACGTAGAATTGCTTGTTTCCATCATTCAAGCCTTCAAATCACGGCACCCCCATTTACAGGTCATATTGGAGCCGGGAAGTGCCTTTGCCTGGGATACCGGATATCTGGTGTCGACTGTCGAAGATATTGTTGATAACAATGATGTGAAAACAGCCATTCTCAATGTTTCTTTTACGGCCCATATGCCTGACTGTCTCGAAATGCCTTATAAACCGGTGATACTTGGTGCAAGTGATGAAGTCATGGGCAAACCGACTTACCGGATGGGGGGCAATAGTTGTCTGGCCGGTGATTATATGGGGAGCTGGTCATTCGACCGCCCGTTAAAAGTTGGAGATAAAATTGTCTTTAACGATATGATCCACTATACAATGGTGAAGACCTGTACCTTTAACGGAGTTAAACACCCTTCCATTGGCGTATGGAATGAAAAGACGGGCTTTAAACTTCTTCGCGAATTTGGATACGAAGATTATAAAACCCGTCTTTCCTAAGAGCCCGAACCGGCTGTCATCATAATTCTTTTCAGCAGCAACCCCTGTTATTTACCCCGCTTGACCGGCTCTATATCCGTGTTACGGTAAATAACGATCGTCTGATTGGTGTTTAAAGGATTCATCTTATAAAGGATTTTATCCAGTAGCCCCGGTTCAACCGTGGTCTCGTAAACCAGATGTGGAGCAATTTTCTTCACGCTATCGACACGTCTATCAATCTCGCGGTCTGTAAAAAACAGGACAAAATCGGGACGGTCCTTTGCGGTAGTATTTTCATATACTTTCGCAATCGGCGAGTATTGCGGACTGTGGGCATATTGACGGACAGTCGGCCATTGCCCCAGATAAAATAACGGAGCCATTCGGGTATCATGGCTAAACGCATCTTCAAGCAGCAGATTGTGTATGTTGGGATATGCAGACAAATAAATCATCGACTCAACACGCGCTTTTTTGGAATAACTAAAGGTAAATACGATAAGAAAAATGGTATTGACAACCCAGAAGAAAGTAAGGGATCTTTTGTAAAATAACTGATGCCGTTCCCAGTATTTGGATTTGGCAATGAAGTCATTCCATCCACAAACGCCGGCAATAAATAAAAACGGAATTATAGAATAGATAAACCGTTCCTGCTTATTTGGAAACAATGAATGAAACAGCAAAAAAATGAATGTCGGCAGAAAAATAATCAAATATTTTTTCCAACCTCTGAAGAAGCCATAAAATAAATAGAGCCCCATTGGCACAATAATTACACCCAACAGGAATTCGAAATACTTGAAAAATGATCCGGTAGGATAATTGAACCGGTTATCGATGTTGTATTTGATATATTGTTGAAATTCGGCAAAGGGA
>JAUZOX010000672.1 GCA_030706265.1 Bacteroidota bacterium
TCCGATTCATAGGCCAGGCCGGCATCCAGTATCTTCTTGATTAATTCTATTTGTTCAATGATGTGGCCGGATGCACGAGGTTCGATGCTTGGTTTTTTAACATTGAGCTGATCCATGCTGGCATGATACCGATCACTATAGAATTGAACGACTTCCATGGGTTCAAGCTGCTCAAGCCGTGCTTTTTTCTCGATCTTATCTTCTCCTTCGTCGGCATCGTTTTCCAAATGTCCTACATCTGTAATGTTGCGTACATATCTAACCTTATAACCCAGATGTAAAAGATAACGGAATACCAGGTCAAAGGTGATTGCGGGACGGGCATGTCCCAGATGAGCGTCGCCATATACCGTTGGTCCGCATACATACATGCCGACAAAAGGGGGTTTAAAAGGAATAAATTTTTCCTTTTTATGGCTAAGTGTATTATAGATGAGAATATTATTATCCATACTGAAAGAGGGAATTCAATTTAATTGCAAAGTAACAACTTTTTAGCGAAAATAGACGCTGTGTGTTATCTTTGGTTTTAATTTCCGGAATTGATTTAAGTTTGCCATGAAGCGAACATGTTTGAACTCACAATAACCGATGAACGGGCACTCATGCGAGCTCCATACGACTTGGTTAATCAAATTAATTACAGATGAAACGAGCATGTTTGAAAACACAAACACCGATGAAAATTATCCATGCGAGTTCCATACGACCTATTTAATCAAATTATTTTCGTATGAAAAGCAGGATTCATAAGCCCCGATTTGGAGCACTTGATCTGATCCGATACATTGGACCCGGTTTGTTGGTTACCGTAGGATTTATCGATCCCGGGAACTGGGCATCCAACCTGGCAGCTGGCGCCGGCTTTGGCTATAAATTATTATGGATTGTGACGCTGAGTACCATCATGTTAATTGTATTGCAACATAATGTGGCACACCTGGGAATTGCAACAGGGCTGTGTCTTTCAGAGGCAGCCATGATTTACTTAAAGCCCCGTTATTCAAAACTCATTCTCGGAACAGCCATACTTGCCTCCATCTCAACTTCCCTTGCAGAAATTATCGGAGCTGCAATCGCATTGAATATGCTTTTTAATATTCCGATCATTGCAGGCTCGATACTGACAGTCGGCTTCACGTTAATCATGATATATACCAACACTTACCGGCTAATCGAAAGATGGATCATCGCCTTTGTTTCGATCATTGGCTTGTCGTTTATCTACGAATTATCGTTGGTAAACATCGACTGGGTTGAAGCTTCACGAAGTTGGGTAACTCCTTCTTTTCCACAAGGATCAATGCTGATTATCATGAGCATCCTGGGAGCCGTCGTTATGCCCCATAATTTGTTTCTCCATTCTGAAATAATCCAGAGCAGACAATGGAACCTGGAAGATGAAGACATCATCAGGAGACAGCTGGACTATGAGTTTTTCGATACCTTATTTTCCATGATCGTGGGTTGGGCAATCAACAGCGCCATGATTCTATTAGCCGTGTCGACTTTCTTTGTTCATAAAACACCGGTTGCGGAATTGCAGCAGTCAAAAGATATGCTGGTACCCTTACTTGGCTCAAATGCAGGAACTATCTTTGCAGTGGCATTGCTTTTTTCGGGTCTGTCGAGTACCATTACTTCCGGGATGGCAGCAGGATCAATTTTTGCCGGGATCTATAAGGAACCATTTGATATTAAAGATAGTCACTCCAAAGTAGGTGTCTCTATTTCATTGGTAGGTGCGCTGATGGTCATCTTTCTCATAACTGACCCCTTCAAAAGCCTGATCATCTCGCAGATGATCCTCAGTATTCAACTCCCCATAACTATTTTCCTGCAAATTCACCTGACGTCATCTCCGCAGATAATGGGGAAATATGTCAATAAACGCCGCACCAAGACTTTGCTTTATCTGATAGCGGCCATCGTGTCAGCTCTTAATGTCGGACTCTTTTTCACTTTCCTGGTTTAAGAAAAGTGGAAAGGCATTAGATTTAAACCTTGAGGGTTCTTAAAAAACCGATTATTTCCCCGTATAGGTCTTCATCTCCCATTTTGGCATTCTGAACAATGTTTTGGTGGGTGTGAGCGTCGGCCAATCCTGGTCATCCATGTATAATGTTTTAATATTCAACAAGGAAGCGCCATTTGCGGA
>JAUZOX010000673.1 GCA_030706265.1 Bacteroidota bacterium
AAAGCGCTAACTTTATCCCAAAATAAAAGACGATTAAATCAACTAAAGTCGCCATAGAATTACACCATGAAGTATCTCTTTTTAAGTCTTGCTTTTCTTTTTGGGTCTGTCCTGTTTTGCCAGGCACAGCAAAGCAAATGGGTGGAACTGTTTAACGGGAAAAGCCTGTCGGGTTGGAAAGCTTATGAAAATCCGGGCTGTTTTAGCGTTGAGAACGGAACGTTGAAGTGCTCTGGAGGCAGGGGGCATCTGTTCTATCAGGCTGCTAAGCCTTTCAGGAACTTCGAAATGATTGCCGAAATCAAAACCGCCCCTCAGGCCAATTCGGGAATATTCTTCCACACCGCCCCCCAAAAGGAGGGATGGCTCACAAAAGGTTATGAAGTACAGGTCGACAACACATATTACGGTGTGCGCAATTACAGGGAGACTAAAAAGACCGGCAGCCTTTACGGGGTTCGGAACGTCTATTACCCAACCGCCGTGGATGGCAAGTGGTTCAAGATGCGGATCCGGGTTGTCGAGAACCATGTAGAAATATTTGTAAACGAAAACAAAGTAGTAGACTATATTCAGCCTGATCACCCCTGGCGAAGTGAAGCCCGCAAAGACCGCATTTTGAGTGAAGGCTTATTTGCCCTGCAGGCGCACGACGAGAAAAGCACGACATGGTACCGTTCTATCAAAGTCAGAAGGCTTCCTGCCGGACCCAAGATGCCCATGAAGGTCGATGAGGCCTGGGATGCCACCGTGACCAAGTTGATGGACAAGGGCTTCCCACTGGTTGATTATCACGTTCATTTGAAGGGCGGATTGACGCTGGAACAGGCAAAGGAAAGTTCACTAACGCTGGGTATCAATTATGGCGTTGCTCCCAATTGCGGACTGCGTTTTTCCATCACCAACGACTCGACACTGGCCGCCTATATGGATACCGTGAAGGGACAGCCCATCTTCAGGGGAATGCAAGCCGAAGGACGCGAATGGGTCACCCTGTTTTCGCCAAAAGCAATAGCCAAATTCGATTATGTTTTCACCGATGCCATGACCTTTACCGATACCAAAGGCCGTCGCAACCGGATCTGGATACCCGAAGAGGTTTGGGTCGATGATAAACAACAGTTTATGGACCAGTTGATCGGAAAGATCGAAGCCATTTTCTCCCGGGAACCGGTTGACATTTATGTGAACCCCACCGTCCTGCCCGCCACCCTGATGCCCGAATATGATCAACTTTGGACCGATGAACGCATAGAACGCATGATAAAGGTATTAGCGGACAACCATGTTGCGCTTGAAATCAATGCCCGATACAAGGTTCCAAGCGCCAAGATCATCAAGATGGCCAAGAAGGCCGGGCTGAAGTTTACCTTCGGGACCAACAACAAACTCAACGAACTGGGAAAGTTGGAGTATTGCCTGCAGATGATCCAAGAATGTGGCTTGACCCCTGATGATATCTTTATACCGGGGCCGGATAGCCAGAAACCAGTGTTTGTTAAAGGGCTGCCCAAAAAGATCACGGGATAGCATCCTCCAACTTTTTTCCCCGGACCCGAAAATAACAACATCTACCAATCCACAACTTATCTATTCTTCAATCATGAAAAGACTTCACCTTCCCCGTTTCAGCGTCATAAGCTCATTGACCTTGATCATTGTGTTATGGCTGCAAAACGGCGTTTCTGCCCAAACCAAAGTCATACTCAAGCTGGATGACCTGGGTTGCATCAACCATGTCTGCCAGGCCTCTCCCGTGATGAACGATTTGATGAACAGAAAAATCAAGGCTGCCTTCGGCATCATTGCCAATCGTCTGGATAAGACTTCAACGGCTTATTTCGAACCGTTTCTAAAAGCGACCAACGACAAGGGACAGAAACTATTCGAGATCTGGCATCATGGGCTTGATCATTCCAGTAAAAACCCTCCCAACGACAACCGTGAGTTTGAAGGTACGACCTTTGAATTTCAAACCGAACATTTTCAACAAGCAGACCTATTGGTGCAGAATTATTTGGGTGTCCAGATGCATACGTTTGGAGCTCCATACAATGCGACTGACAGCAATACGGTAAAGGTGATTTCGAATCATCCCGCATATAAGGTACTGTTGTTTTGTGGCAGCAAATCGGGAATGAAAAATG
>JAUZOX010000674.1 GCA_030706265.1 Bacteroidota bacterium
ATTCCCAGATTGATCAGCAAAACCGAGATAGCCGTCAAAACAATCCCTAAGTCGGTATACCCCGTACTTTTTGAAGTCCAGCGCATTCTTTGTTTAAGAAAGGATTTAAGATCGGGTTGAGCTCCCGTGGTAACGATGGCATCCCGGTCCTTTAAAAAGCTGACTGATCCCGAGCCATAACGTTTATTGATTTTAATCATCAGGAAAACATCGTCACCTGAAGCATATCGGCTATTGCCTTCAAATCCATCCACAGCATCAAATGCCGCCCTTTCGTAACAAAAGTTAGCACCGTTACACATGACGGGCATACGGGCACTGATGCTTCCGGCTCCCGAACCGATCAGGCTCAGAAACTCCAGCCCCTGCATCGAGGCGAAAAAGCCTTTCCCGATCATTTTCACAGGACCCGAGATACAATGTGCCCTCCTCCTTTCGTAAGCAGATGCAAAGGATTTCAGCCAGCCGGACGACATGTTGCAATCGGCATCGGTAACCAAAATCAGCTTGCCAGTCGCTTCAATGACCCCCTGTGTTATCGCACTCTTCTTGCCAATCCCTGTTGCATTAATCAAGCGAACCGATAAGGCAGGGTGATTGCTGATGAATTGTCGTACTGCTTTTTCCGTGTCATCGGTAGAATGATCATTCATGACAATCAATTCAAAGAGTTCCGCAGGGTAATTCTGTAGGGCAATGGCTTCCAGGCAACGGCCAATTACACGCTCCTCGTTACGAACGGCAATAATGACAGAAAAAGATATTTCAGGAGGGACACCGCTTGCCTTTCCTGTATCGTTATCCATTGAAAACCATCCAAAAGTAAAACGCATGATCAGCTGCACATATAAAAATGCAACAACGATCGCCAGTATCATTGCAACCTCCTCATTCATCGTCAGTGTCAATATTGGTTTTTCCGAAAAAGCGAAGATGGTAAACAAAGAAGGTCCCGATGAGTGCAGGGAGGGCGATGTTGATCAACCAGATACAGGTAGAGGCGGCAAAAACGCGAAGCTGTAAATCGCCCACACCGGAAAACTGCCCGGCCATAAACACCCCTATAAAGAAGACCGAAACCGATCCCCTGACGCCTAGCTCCGATAAAGCGATCGTTGGAATGGATGTAGTCACCAAATATATGACCGGGATCAACATCATGGCCTCGCCCACAGTGAGTGGCACTTCAAAGGCACGCAGAAAAAGGTAAAACTGGGTTGAGAAGACCAGATACCGTAAAAAGCTCAATCCGAACACTTTTAGCAATTCAATGGTCTTATAGGATGAGAAGACTTCGATATAATGGTTCCAGTGCTTCCATTCAGGTTTAATGACGCGTCGGGATAAATCGGTGATAAAAGAGATATTGAGATAGAGTCCCAGAAAAATAATATTGGCCAGAAAACCCAGGACATACAGGGAACCCATCAGCATCTCGGTTGAAAAATCGGTTGGAGAGTAATAGTAGGGTAGAAAAAAGGCAAGTCCCAGACTTCCCACTACAATCGTTACCAACAACTGGCTCAGGGATCCTATCACCGTCATGAAAATTCCTTCCATGGGCTGGGTCTTTTCAAGAAAGAAGACACGGCCCAGAAATTCACCCACACGGTTTGGGGTAAAGATGCTCACGCTCAAGCCGGTAAATACCGCTTTTATCGAAGTGAATGCCGAAACCCGTTCCCTGAGTGATACCAGAAACTGCCATTTCTTGGATTCAAGAAACAGGTTTACCAGCATCAGGAGTGAGGCGCTGATAAACAGAGGAAGAAACACTTTGTTTTCCACCGTATTTTCCAGCAACCCAACGGTAACATGAATATCATGCCTGTAAAACACCTGATAATAGATGTAAGTATAGACAATCACAACGATTGCGATCCTGATCAGGATGTTGTTAGTTTTATTTAACTTTGGCAATAATTTCATTATTTCGTATTCCTTACAGAACGCTTATATTTTGACAAACGAAAGAATTATTCTGGGGATAGATCCCGGAACCACCATCATGGGATATGGTATTATCCATCAAAAGGGGAACGGAATCAACCTGATATGCCTTGATGTATTAAAATTGAATAAGCTCGAAAATCAACCATTAAAGCTAAAGAAAATATTTGAAACCACGCTTAGATTAATTGATAC
>JAUZOX010000675.1 GCA_030706265.1 Bacteroidota bacterium
GGTAATTTGAAATTCCCGTTCTTCCTGACACCCGAAAAATATTATGTCGGAGCTGCCTGGTATCAAAAAGAAGTTACCATACCCGACAATTGGAAAGGGAAAAGGATAGTGCTGTTTCTTGAGCGGGCACACTGGGAAACAACCGTATGGATTGACGGAAAGAAAACGGGGATGCAAAACAGCCTGTGTACGCCGCATCAATATGATCTGGCTGGAATCACTCCCGGCAGGCACATCATTACGATCCGGGTGGATAACCGGATTAAAGAAATCAATCCCGGTAAGGACTCTCACAGCCTTTCCGATCAAACACAGGGAAACTGGAATGGGATTGTCGGTAGAATGCAACTAATCGCTACTCCCCAAACCTATTTCGACGACATCAGATTGTATCCAAACCTCGCAGCGAAAAGCGTCAGGGTCCAGATCCGGTTGAAGAATGATGCCGGAAAGATCGGTTCCGGAACAATCCGTTTAATGGCCAAATTGTTAGACAATAAGTCCAATCAGACGTTAAAACCGGTTACCGTTTCCTATAACATATCTAACTCGGATACGCTGCTTGAAACATCGTATCCGATGGGTGACAAGTTTGAAAGATGGGACGAGTTCAACCCTGTCTGTTATCAGCTCAATGCTACCCTGACGACCGGCAACACGGAAACCGAGGTGCGGGATGTCATATATGGAATGCGCGAGTTTAAAGCCAATGGAACACACTTCGAAATTAACGGCAAAACCACTTTCCTCCGCGGAACAGTAGAAAACTGTGACTTTCCATTAACCGGATATCCTCCTGAAGATGAGGCTTCTTGGGATCGTGTGTTTAAGATTTGCAAGGCTTATGGCCTCAATCACATGCGTTTTCATTCATATTGTCCTCCCGAAGCTGCTTTCATTGCCGCCGACAAAGCAGGACTCTATCTCCATGTTGAAGGACCCAGTTGGTGCAACCACGGTACCGGTCTCGGATCTGGCAGGCCGATTGACCAGTACTTGATGGATGAGACTGAACGCATTTTGAAAGAATACGGGAACCATCCTTCGTTTTGCATGATGGCTTATGGCAATGAGCCCGGTGGAAACTATGTGCCATATCTGAACAACTGGATCACTCATTTCAAACAGCGCGATCCCAGGCATCTGTATACCGGCGCTGCCATAGGCGGCGGCTGGAAAATTATTCCAAACAGTGAATACATGGTCAGGGCCAAACCAAGAGGATTACCCTGGAACAAACCACCACAGACCATGTTTGACTTTGCCGATAAGCTTGAAGATCTTAAAGTCCCCTATGTCTCACACGAAGTCGGTCAATATTGTGCTTTTCCAGATTTTAGCGAAATCAGGGAATACACCGGCCCACTCAAAGCGAAAAATTTTGAGCTGTTTCAGGAAGATCTAAAGGATCAGGGAATGGAAGCGCAGGGACATGATTTCATGATGGCTTCAGGAAAACTGCAGGCATTGTGTTATAAGGCCGAAATTGAGGCTGCATTGCGAACTCCTGGTTTCGCAGGTTTTGAATTGCTCTCACTGAACGACTACTCCGGTCAGGGAACAGCCCTGGTTGGAATGCTGAATGTGTTCTGGAAAGAAAAAGGATATCTCACGGCTCCTGAGTTTAGGCAATATTGTAACCGGATAGTTCCTTTGGCGCGAATACCCAAGTTTGTCTATACCAATGAAGAAACATTTACTTCTGCAGTCGAGATTGCCAACTTCTCAGGATCGGTACTCAATGGGGTTAAACCTTCCTGGAAAATAACGGATTCAAAAGGAACAATTTTTGGAAAAGGGGATTTCAATGTATCCAATATACCACTTGGAAATTGTATTTCGCTTGGAACGATCACCCAAAAACTTTCCGGCATACATAATGCTGAAAAGTTAACTGTTGAAGTCTCGGCCGGTACCTATTTAAACAGTTGGAATATCTGGGTTTATCCTGCAAAGGTTATCATTCCCGAAACCGGTATTTATTCGTGTACCCAACTCGATGCCAAGGCAATCGAAACCCTTAAACAGGGCGGTAAAGTCTTTTTAAATGCTGCCGGTAAAGTTGAAAGCGGTAAAGATGTTGTCCAAACATTCACACCGGTATTTTGGAATACATCCTGGTTTAAAATGAGACCACCCCACA
>JAUZOX010000676.1 GCA_030706265.1 Bacteroidota bacterium
C
This sequence comes from Bacteroidota bacterium, assembly GCA_030706265.1. Taxonomy (GTDB): domain Bacteria; phylum Bacteroidota; class Bacteroidia; order Bacteroidales; family Cfx3-03; genus Cfx3-03. The sequence continues at coordinate 2 of JAUZOX010000676.1, forward strand.
TGGAAGAGGGTATTGGGTTTTTCTTCGCCATCAATGATAAAGGTTCCATTGAAGATTTTGTGGCGACAATGTTCGGAGTTCACCTGGGAGAAGCCAAACAACTCGCTATCTGTCAACGGACGGCCTAATTTAGCGGCGACACTTTCCAGATAAGCTATTTCTTCTTCGCTGAGTGCCAGACCTTCTTTCTGACTGTATGCTGCAATATCTTCAATATTGAGGATGGGATCAGGTTGCTTGTTGATGACAAAGATCTCCTGACCGGGATCCGTATAAAGGCGTTGAAGCATGTGATCATAACGGGCTTCTTTGGATTCGACCCGGGCCAGTTCCTCAATCCGGATGATGCCACTGATCCCCATATTCTGTGTTATCTCAACGGCATTGGTACTCCATGGGGTGATCATCTCACGCCGGGGACCCACAAAAAAGCCATTTAGCGTTGGTTCGTGAACTGCTGTTGCATTGCCGAACAGCCAACTTAGTTTTGCTTCATCTGCCTGATTCAGGGGATGTTTGAGATCAACCGCGTAATAGATTGATGATTCGCCTTTGAAGAATAGTACCATTGAATAAGGGGGTTGTAATTTAGGTGCAAAAGTACAAATTATATATAGAAGCGAGGGCTGATTTGGATAAATCGTCGCTTTCCTGCTCCGTTAAAAGTAAATATGAATAGGACAAATATTTAAAATAAAATAATTTCTACACTTCTGTTGAATTTAGAAATTAACTCTAACTTTGAAAAATAATCATGTATCCCTTTATTAAAGCCCTGTTTTAAAACGATACCTGCAGATATAGTTCATAATGGAAGACAACACAAAACCTGAAATCAAACGCTTATACTCTCTCGACGCTTTACGCGGATTCGATATGTTTTGGATCATGGGAGGCGGTGAAATTTTTATTGCTTTGGCAGCCCTTACAGGATGGCCTGTACTTCAATGGTGGGCTGAACAACAGGAACATGTTCAATGGCATGGCTTTCATTTCGAAGACATGATCTTCCCCTTATTTCTCTTTATCGCAGGAATTGCGTTCCCATTTTCAAAAGCCAAAAGATATCAAGGCCGGGAGAACAGAAAAGCGCTCTATTCTCACATCATAAGGCGGGGATTGATATTGGTGCTGCTGGGAATTATCTACAATAACTCGATCCGTTTCAACTTCGCACACCTGCGTTATGGCAGTGTACTGGGCCACATCGGTCTTGCCTGGATGTTTGCCGCGCTCCTATTTATCAATACCCGGCTTTCCTTCAGGATGCTCTGGTTCGGGGTGATCCTGATCGGATATTGGCTGCTGCTTTTGCTGTTTCCGGCTACAGATCTGGGAGCCAACGATCCCTTCTCCATGCAGGGATGTCTGGTGGGTTATGTTGACCGTTTACTCATGCCGGGCAGACTTTATCTGAAGATACACGATCCGGAAGGAATCCTGAATACGCTTCCGGCCATTGGAACCGCTTTGTTGGGGATGTTTACAGGGGAATATATCATGTCTGATTTCTTAAAAGACAAGCAGTTGAAGAAAGTGCTCTATATGGTATTGGCCGGTATAGGATTCATTTTAATCGGCTTGCTCTGGAATACGACTTTCCCCATCAATAAAAATCTCTGGTCCAGTTCTTTTGTTTGTTTGGTAGGGGGATTAAGCATATTGCTCTTCAGTATTTTTTACCTGGTTATTGATGTTTGGAAGATCAAAAAGTGGTCATTCTTCTTTATGGTGGTTGGAATGAATTCAATAACCATATACATGGCCGATAACATCATAGATTTTGGGCATGCATCAAACTTTCTGTTTGGCGGTTTTAAAACCATGCTTCCTGTTGCCTGGTCTTCTTTGATTGAAGCAATTGGTTTTGTCCTCACAGGATGGATATTCCTTTACTTTCTATATAAAAAGAAAATATTTTTAAAGGTCTGATTATAATTTGTAAGCAAATTATTCACATCAAATAGGTGACTTTTAATCCGGGCCATTATTCCAAAACTCACGGAAAAATAATCCGGATCAAATACCCGGTATGAAAAGCACACATTTGGAAACACGAATACCGATGAACCGAGCACACATGCGAGTTCCATACGACCATTTTTATACCATTATTTACGTATGAAGAAAAACGC
>JAUZOX010000677.1 GCA_030706265.1 Bacteroidota bacterium
ATCGATGCTTGAGGAGGAGCTTAAAAAGCTGGATAATCAATATGAAAGAAATAATTCTCTTTGGGGTGATATCATAATAATTTTGAAAACCATCCCTGCATTATTTCAAAAAGAAAATGTGTAATACGGTCATTAAAGACATTTGAAACGAGCATGATTGAAGATCACAAACAACGATGAAATCTTCCATGCGAGTTCCATACGACCTATTTAATACAAATTATTTTTCGTATGAAACGAGCATGATCCAAGATCACAAACACCGATGAAAATTATCCATGCGAGTTCCATACGACCTATTTAATCAAATTTTTTTCGGATGAAATTGTTGATAAGTATTTGATAAAAAAATTAAAACCTCACCCCTGAAACAGGGGTTTTTTATTAAATTCGTAGCGGGAGTTTTTTAGTTTTTTTAAAGTCCTTATTTTTCTAAGGAAGCAAGTAATTTGATCATGATTCAACGTTTATTTTCAAAATATAAATGGTTCTCAATATTTTTATTGATAATTCTGTCGGTGATAGATATTCGTTTAAATGCTCAAGTAAATGCAACGAATCGGCAAAACAATCTACAGCAGTTTAATCCTTTGACCAATAATGTTGTAGATGTCTTGCCCCCCTTGTCTGTCCTACTTGATTCAGCGGTCGTTCATGCTCCCCAGGTCAATTACGAACAACTTCATGCTACCCGTAATAAATACGAAATTAGAAGAGCCAAATTGGATTGGACGCAATACTTCGGAATTGAAGTTGAAGGTGGATGGGGTGAATGGTTGTTTAATGACTACAATGAATTTGCACGTCCACTGGGATTTAATCTAACACAATCATACCGATGGGATTATGCCGGTGTTTTTTATATTCGCCTTCCGTTTTGGGCAATAGTCAAACGCAAAAATGAGGTCATGATCGGTAAAAAGGAAGTCGAAATGACAATGGCTTTAAGAGACCAACGTGCTACAGAGGCCCGTCAGGAAGTTATTCGAACCTATAATGCGATGATTGAAGCTCAAAACAAAATGAAAATCAGCAGCGAATATCAGGAATACACGCGAATTCAAATGCTGATGGCTGATCAACAATTTGCAAACAAAGAAATCGAAGTAGCCGAATATGCGCGTCTTAAAGAAATTCAGACCCGTGGTGCATACGACTTTGAGCAATACAAATCGGAGTTTAGCATGAACTATCAGTTACTCGAAGAAATTACGGGTATTAAATTTAATCTAATTAACGAGTTGAAATAATGGATATCCCCCAGCTATTCAGAATTCTTAAGCGACATGTTTTGTTGCTCATACTCGTACCCTTAATTTTGGCTATTGCTGTATGGTATTATACCCGAAACAGGGATAATACTTATCAATCCGAAACCATTATTTATACCGGTATCGTTTCAGGTTATAACCTTGAATCGACGAGCAATACCAACGTAGATTATATGGGGACTAACATGCAATTTGATCAAATTGTAAATTATTTGAGTTCCCGAAAAGTAATTGAAGAAACGGCCATCCGGTTATTGGCGCAACATCTGATGCTTGACGCATACGATCCAAGATACATCAATAAAAAAAACTGGGAAATAATACAGCAAGAAACCCCCAAAGAAGTTAAAGACCTTGTAGTTAAGTTTAATAAAAGTGGTGCCGAACGTGAACAGATAGAAAAAATTAAAAATTTAGAGCTAAAGTTACAGGCGCTGCAAGGAAAACTGAATCAAAACCAATCGGGAAACAGCGATAATCCTGCCCAAAATACGTCTGCTTCAACAGGAAATTATCAAACTCGGTCTAAAACCGATACGCTTCACAAAACACCTTCAGTACATATTGTTGCCGAAGGTGAAACAATGGAATCTATCGCAAGCCGTTATAATTTGACGGTATCGGAATTAATGGATATTAATGAGATGCAAACCAAGGAAATTCAACCCGGGATGAAATTGATTTGTAAAAGGGTATCCGAAACCGGTAATACATACCACACTGTTCTTCCAGGTGAAACGCTGGCTTCAATAGCCGAAAAATACAGCACGACATCGGAAAACCTGATGGAAATCAACTCATTGATTGATGAAAAAGTTTCACCGGGTGATAACCTGTTGGTCGAAAGAAACACAGAATCCGAC
>JAUZOX010000678.1 GCA_030706265.1 Bacteroidota bacterium
AACGATGGCAAGGATGATAACCTGCTCATTAAATACAAACCTGAAAAGCCGGGGAGCATAATGACGATCCTTATTTATGACATAAAAGGCAAGCTCATCAGGCAGTTGGCCTCCAATGTGCTGCTTGCTTCTGAAAACACCTTCACCTGGGATGGTTTAACGGATAATCATCAAAAAGCAGCGGCAGGAATTTATATCGTTTATGCGTTTGTTTATACCGCATCGGGTGAAACGAGGCATTTTAAAAAGGCAACAATTTTATCGTCACCATTAAAAAGATAGTCAGAAATAATGATTTTTACTGTCCTTTTTTATATTATTTTTGTTTAAATAGAAACCCCGAAAGCAACCTTTCACATGATGAAGGCGTCGATAAACGATGTGATGAAGTCCAAATATATGAGACACAGGTTTATTCCGGTTTTAGCGGTGTGCTTATTCATTCTGCTCACCCTGTTTTATGGGTGCAGAAAGTATGATGAGTATCCTGATATTCCTCATATCGACTTGATATCATTTGAAAAGTTATCCGATACGACAGGTGTTGACCAGTTGGGCATAATCGCACTATCCTTTACTGACGGAGACGGAGACTTAGGCCTTAAGCCCGAATGGAACAAGGGTGATTCAACCTACAATCTTTTTGTCAAGTACTTTGAAAAGAAAAAGGGCAAGTTTGAAGAAATCTTTCTCACGACACCCGATCCCCAAACCGGAAAACCGGATACCCTCTCTTTTAATGGCCGCATCCCCTATCTGACACCCGCGGGTAAAACCAAGGCAATAAGCGGAGAGATCCGTGACACCCTGTTCATTAACAACTACACTTCACCGTATGATACGATAAAATTCCAGGTTTATATTGAGGACACACACCTGCATAAGAGCAATATGGTGGAAACCCCCGAAATAGTTGTAAACAAAACACCCAAAAAAGCCCTGATAATTCGTTGAAGCTTGTAGATTTCAAATTTATATGTTCACATAAAATGGTTACCTTTGCACGATCGGTATTGTTGTACCGTAAGCTGATCACGGGCATTTAATGAAAAGAGCTTTTTCTGACAGACAATTCATTATTGAAGGGGCCTTCTACGCTGTAGGTCTTATTTTTATACTACGACTGTTCTACCTTCAGGTTATAGATAAAAGTTATGTTCTTTCTGCGAACAATAATGTTTACAGATACATCACGCAATATCCGGCACGTGGATTGATTTATGACCGTTTCGGAAAATTGATGGTCATCAATGAGGCCGCATATGACCTGATGGTTATTCCCAATCAGGTTAAAAAGATTGATACTACCGAACTCTGTGGTCTGCTTGGGATTGACATAGACGGCTTTAACAGCCGGATGCAAAAAGCCCGTGTCTATTCACCCTTCCAATCCTCAATCTTTGAGAAACAAATCTCCAAGGAAACATATGGATTTCTTGAGGAGAAACTTTACAAGTATCCGGGCTTTTTTATTCAAACCCGTACGCTTCGCAAATATCCGCAGGCTGCTGCTGCCAGTGTCCTGGGTTATGTGGGAGAAGCCTCTCCTGCCGTGTTGGAAAAGAATCCTTACTATAAACAGGGCGATTACATCGGGATTTCAGGGCTCGAACGCTATTACGAAAAAGATCTCCGGGGTAAAAAAGGGATGAAGATCAGGATGGTTGACGTTTTAAACCGGGAGGTCGGAAGTTATCATAACGCCAAATACGACACCGCCGCGGTGATGGGTTCACCCTTATACACCTCTATTGACATTGACTTACAGGCATACGGTGAGTTGCTGATGAAAAACAAAAGGGGAAGTATTATGGCCATTGAACCTTCGACCGGTGAAATCCTGGCCATGGTTTCAAGCCCCACCTATGATCCCAATTTACTCGTGGGACGAGACAGGGCAAAAAATTTCACCCAGTTGTACAACGATCCCTTAAAGCCGCTTATCCCCCGCGCCGTACAGGGGCTTTACTCGCCGGGTTCCTCATTTAAAATGGCCATCGACCTGGTTGCCTTACAGTATGGAACCCTTACGCCCTCAACCTATTATGGCTGCCAGGGAACAAGCTCCTGGCCCATCGCTTGCTCTCACAACCACGCACAGCCCAATGACGTCGTGGGGGCCCTTGCCCAGTC
>JAUZOX010000679.1 GCA_030706265.1 Bacteroidota bacterium
AGGGTGTGCCGGTAAGGTCTTTTAAGGGGATGTGAAGTTGCTGCTCTACTGAAACAGGGAATTGTTGTGCAACGGCTGAAGTCAACGTAAACAGCAATAACAGGATAGAAGTAAAAAAAGTCAGCCTTTTCATTTTTGTATGCAACAGATAAACTTGAAATCAAAACCCCTTTCGTCCGGAAAAAATCCTTTGAGGATGACATTGCAATAATGATTACAAAGTAAACAAAAACCATGGAGATTATGCCGAAAAGGTTTTTAGATAAAATGAGCTTTCCAAAATTCTGATTGGAATAAGAATTCTACATTTGCAGCACTGTGTGATTTCTGTTTCCGTAAGAAGATAAAAGGCACCGGAAATTTTTTTTGACAAGATTCTAAAAAAATAAATCAATGACTATCAGAACACTACTTTCTGCTTTTTTAATAAACCTTGTTTTTACTGCGATCGGTAATGCAGAGAACCACCCACATATCCTTGTGAATAACGAAGATAAAGCAACCATTCTTGCCAAAATAAATCAGCAGCCCTGGGCCGAAAAAATATTCAATAAGCTGGTCAATGACGTTAAGCCCTATGTGGAACGGCATCAAAAAGATCCGCAATGGATACTGAGCCGCTACCTGATGAACCGTATTCCCGGAAAGCGGTATACCCGGTTTACCTCCGATAAGGAAGGAACCGTGCTGATCGGCTATGGTGGCGATGCGCCCTATCCCACTGTCAGGGTTTCTCCGCATAAACGCATTCCAATTTCAAAAAGTGGATTTCGTTACAGAATGCCAACCATTGAAGAGTTGGTTCCCAACGATACTTCTACGCTGATGTTTTTGCAAAGTACGGAACCCGGAACCTCAAAAGAATGGGTCGATCCACAGGCCTTTATCGGAGATATCAATGCTTCGATCAATCGTTTGGCACTTGAAGCTTCTATTGTTTACTGGCTGACCGGAAAGGAAGAATATGCCGCTTTTGCCGCCGATCTGTTATCCCAATGGGCAAGAGGGGTTTGGTATCAGGATCCGATTACCGGTCCCGGCCGTGTCGGACTACTGGATATTCAGACTTTGGGTGACGCAGCTTCCGAACCCATGATACTGGCTTATGATTTTTTGTACGATTACATGCGGGCCAGGAAATATGAAACAAAATATTATGAAGGCGTATTCACCAAGATTGCAAACACACTTACCCTTCATGGCTATACGAATAACAATTGGTTTGCAGCTGAGACCCCTACACTGGTTTATGCTGCACTGTCTATCGAAGACCCGAAACAACGAGACTACTATCTTGGTTTTTACCTGAACCGCGATACGGTCGTCAACGGGTGCGGGCAGTTGTCTTTGCCAACAGCCTTAAAGACATGGTTTACGCCCGATGGCCATTGGAAAGAACCGGGAGGCTACCACAACTTTCCGGTTGGCAATTTGTTGAGATCAGCCCTGGCAATGGAAAAGAACGGATATCCGATATTTAAAATGTATCCGACGCTTTTCAATTCTTCGTATGTCATGCTGAAATATTCCTTTCCAAACTTAAAAGTCTCTTCTTATGGTGATACCGGGAGACCGGCGCAGAGTCCTGACATGCTCGAAATCGGCATCAAGATGGCAGATCAGTACCACCTTCCGGTTTTGAATCAGCTTACCGCTTCGATGGACGTACTGATCAAAAATAAACAGTACAGCCGGGATGAGTCGGGGTACTATGGCTTACTATGCTACCTGCCTTCGATTCCCGAATCGAAAGGACTCGATTACCACTGGCCGCGAAGCGGAACTTTGGATTTTGCCGGGTGTTATCTCCAGCGAAATGGCATGGATAAGGAAAAAGGTTTGATGTTCGTGGTTCAGGGTGCTACCTACAATCATAATCATGCTAACGGAATGTCTATGGAATTGTACGGGGCCGGATATAACATGGGGATTGATCCCGGAAATGGACCTACTTATGAAGCCCCCATGCATGTAAACTATTACACCGAATGGGCGGCCCACAACACCGTCACCGGGGCGGCGGCATCAGCTCCCGTTCCAATCTTCAAGGGTGGTGGAGGCGCTAAGAACATCGGACATATAGCGCTTGCGTAAATGGAACCCATGCCTGAAACGGTGGCAGTTTC
>JAUZOX010000068.1 GCA_030706265.1 Bacteroidota bacterium
AAGGGTTCATTACCACTCATTATCTAATTATTTTTATGACCAATATAAAACGCATTCCTATTCTAAAGATGTAAAAGTCAAAAGAGGCTCTTATTTTTTTTATAAAATTAGGTAAAAGCTCAATCCAAACCATGTTTTGGGTGAAATATTCATCAGGCAGCAGTCAGAAAAAAAGGATTAGTCGGAAAAGTTGTGGATTTAGAATTTGCATCAATGTTTTATTCAAAAGAAAAAGAAACTCCCGTTTTCAAGCCATTCAAAAGAAGCCCGGAGCCAATATGGGAAAATTATAGAGAAGCATCAGCGCTTCTGGAACCAAAGTACTTGAATCTGTTTGAATAATGCACTTGCCCTGAATGGCTGACGATCTGAAATGCAGGTGCTTTTGCCGGTTCTTTGCTGCATGCGGCTACTTCTTTTCTGACTGGCATATTTTTTGTTCTGCCCTGTGTATGTGTTTCTGCCTCAATTGTTGCAACGCCGATGCAATCATGAAGCGGAAAAAAAGGAAGTTAAAACAGTATCCGAAATAGATGATAAAAAAGTAGTAAAATTTAGATTTAAAGGATACTTTATGGATACTTTATGGATACTTAATGGATACTTTATGGATACCCTTAGAGTATCTATAAAGTATCTTTCAACTAAGCATCAACTTTTTTTCAATTATTCCGGTTACCTGCTGCGTAGGATAAGGGTAGGTACATGTTTTCTGTGGAGTGTAATTTTCCTGTAATTCATTTCAAATAAACCCCTTCTCCCTATCACTTGGCAAATGTCGTACCGCTTTATAAGAACTTTGAACCAATTTTAAGGGTCATCCTGAAAAGTCGGAATGTTATTTTTTCCCTTTACCGTTAAAAAGCATCTATGCTCAATCCCCCCCAACTTATCCGACTGATCCATTGAAACGAGCATATTTGTAAGCTACATACGACCGGTTTATCAATTACTCACAAATGAAACAGCGTTTCCAATATCCAATCAGTTGCAAAATGGTTCTATATTCCGTCCGGGTTACAACTGAACTCGAAACCTATCTAAAAAGGACCGGAACACTTGCGATATCATGAGATCGCGGGTCATACCTTCAATGACGTACGAAACCCGCGTCTTTTTACATCAGCCATTTAAATGCAAGGACTGCACCTAACCAGCCCCACACAATCCCTCGATGCGCTGTAACTAAAACTTATAATCTCCCGTCAACAATCTCTTTAGGCAACATGCTCTTGATGTCGTAAATCACTCCGTTGCCATTGCGCAATGTCATGAAATCCAGCTTCATAAACTGATCGTGAGCAACGGCCAGCACCACGGCATCATATCCCTTGTCGAGTTCCGGCACCAGCTGAACCCCATACTCGTCAAGCACCTCGGCGGGTGCGGCCCAAGGATCAAACACATCGACCCTGCAGCCGAAATCTTTCAGTTCAGTCACCACATCTATCACCCTCGAGTTCCGGATATCAGAACAATTCTCTTTAAACGTGATTCCCAGCACCAACACATTGGCTCCCTCGATCTTCTGACCCTTTCGGATCATCAGCTTGATCACCTGCTGCGCCACGTAGAATCCCATGTTATCGTTCAGCCTGCGTCCGGCCAGGATCACTTCCGGATGATAACCCATCTCCTGCGCTTTGTGCGTCAGGTAATACGGGTCGATTCCGATACAATGACCTCCAACCAGCCCCGGCTTATAGGTCAAAAAGTTCCATTTTGTTCCGGCAGCCTCCAGCACCTCCGACGTATCGATCCCCATCCGGTGGAAGATCAACGCCAGCTCATTCACAAAGGCGATGTTCAGGTCGCGTTGCGTATTCTCGATCACCTTAGCGGCTTCGGCCACTTTGATCGACGATGCCTTGAACGTCCCCTTTTTCAGAATCGAATTATAGAGGGCATCCACCTTATCGGCCACCTCTGGGGTTGACCCCGATATGATCTTCCGGATCAAAGTCAGCGTATGAACCTTATCGCCCGGGTTGATCCGTTCGGGAGAGTATCCGCAGTAAAAGTCTTCATTGAATTTAAGCCCGCTGAAATGTTCGAGCACCGGCACGCAATCCTCTTCCGTAGCGCCCGGATAAACAGTCGACTCGTAAATCACGATGTCACCCCGCTTCAACACCTTCCCCACCGTTTCGGTGGCCTTGATCAGCGGCGTCAGATCGGGACGTTTATTCTTGTCCACCGGAGTTGGGACACCCACGATATAGTAATTGCAATCTTTGATGTCTTCGATAAATGAAGTAAACTTCAGGTTCACCGCAGCAGCCAGGGCCTCGTCCGAAGTTTCCAGGGTATGGTCATGACCGGCCTTCAGAGCTTTTATTCTTTGCGCACTGATATCAAAACCCACTACAGGGTATATCTTACCGAATTCCACTGCCAGCGGCAAGCCCACATATCCTAATCCGATAACGGCAATTCTAACATCTTTCAGCATAGCTAAATTTTTAAAGGGAATCAATTATCCAAACGCAAAATTATAAAAACCCTGCGACTCTTTAAATCATATCACATGAATAAATACAAAAATACTGCAATACTTTATAAAATATTATTTATGCTTCAAATCCAATATGCCGGAAATGTGTATTCTAGTTTAAATTTTGTTTAATTCATTGTTTTTTGAAAATAAGTCAATATTGATCTCCAGAAAGTTATAAACAAAAAGCCCTTTATTTTTGTTTATTTAATTGAAAAAAACGAAAAAGACGTAAAAATTCCTAATTTATAAGTTATCTTTGATCCTGAGAATAAAGATCAGGCATGGATTAATACTATACCTTATAGTAAACGATTTAGCGTTTTCTTTATTGAGATAGATTTTTTCGTGTTTTTATATTTATCAATTTAATATTCTTAGTATGAGTCGTGAATTACTATTCCCGGTTGATTATTTTGATTGGTTTAAACTTGGTTCAGCTTTTTTCTGCTCGTTTTTGATCACTTATCTCGCCATTCCTGTCATAGTCAGGGTTTCGGTTGCAAAAAACCTCTTTGTCCTGCCCAATGGCCGCACCTCACACAAGTATGCAACCCCGACACTGGGAGGCATTGCCATGTTCGCCGGAATCATGGTGTCGTCCCTTTTGTTTGTAAACAACAAAGAATTCATCAACTTTCAGTACGCTCTTGCGGGCTGCTTCATTCTCTTCTTTTTTGGCGTCAAAGACGATCTGACGCCGCTTACCTGGAAAGTCAAACTCTTTGGAGAGTTGCTGGCGGCTTTCTTTTTGATCATATTGGGCGATTTCCGCATAAACGAATTCGGGGGATTTTTGGGACTATACCACATCAGTTATATCGCAAGCGTTTTATTTACTTTTCTGGTATTTATCGGGATTGTCAATGCCGTGAACCTGATTGACGGTATAGACGGACTGGCAGCCGGTCTTACTTTTTTGTCGACCAGTATTTTTGGCGCCTGGTTTATCATGACCGGACAGATCGCCCTGGCCGTCATTGCCATTTCAATTCTCGGCATGCTGCTGGCCTATCTTGGCTTCAATGTATTCGGGACCACCAATAAGATCTTCATGGGGGATACCGGCGCTCTGCTGCTCGGTTACCTGATGACCGTCTTCGTGATTGCATTCATCGAACGCAACGCGGTAAGCTATCTCCCCTGGCGTGTCAATAATGCACCCATTGTTGCCTTCGCTATCCTCTTTATCCCGCTTTTCGACACATTGCGTGTGATGGCAATCCGGATAGGCAAAGGGAAATCCCCTTTCTCGGCCGACCGCAACCACATCCATCACCGGTTGCTCGACCTGGGGTTGACCCATGTTCAGACGACAATGGTGCTTGTAGCAACCAACACCTTTTTTATCATGATTGCCTTTCTCATGCAAAACCTCAACATCAATTTGCTGATTTGCGTCATTTTTGCTTTGGGCATCATCAAGAGCTTTGTTCCGGTCTACATCCGCAAGAGATGGATGGCCAAGGCGCCGGTATTAACACCTGAAATGGTCGTGTCTCACAAAAACGTCAGCACAGAGACCGATCATTCCGCTTTGCATGATAACATTTACAACCAACGGAACTAACCTTTCTTTTACGGGTTCAACCATTATTTTCAGCACGTTCAAATACAGGAGGCTGTCTCAAAAGTTTGGGACAGCCTCCTGTAGTATGTACACATATAGTACAACAACGTTTACATCTTCAGGATTCGAGCAAATTAATGCAAGGGTGACCAAAATAGTTTTCCTACCGATGATGTTCGTTTCATACCTTACAGTGAATTTATTTCAGGTTCAATAAATGAAAGCATTACTAAAACGCTCCTCGTCGCGTAGGGTCATTATTTGCATGTTAGGTTAACCGTTCAGCTCCCCACCCCAGGCTACCGTAACGTTTATTCATCCATAAATAATTTGTCTTAATAAGTCATATAGGACACGCATGATTAATTTCCTTCGCTTTTTGAGCGTTCAAACATGTCCTGTTCAGCTTATACGATGGCGATGCGGGTACCCCCATTGTCCTTTCCAAGAGCTTCGGCACTGGTGATGATCGCATCTTTTCCGGTATGGGTAACAAAGTATATGGCGGCTCTCATCTTAGGAGCCATGCTGCCTTCAGCAAAATGGCCTTCTTCAAGATACATTTTGGCTTGCTTGACGCTGATCCGGTCAAGTGCTTTTTCTTTTGGCGTATTGAAATTAATACAGACCTTGGGAACATCGGTCAGGATAAAAAATTTATCTGCATTGATACTGACAGCCAATGTGGAAGAAGCCAGGTCCTTATCGATAACCGCATCGATTCCCTGTAACTTATTTTCAGCGACCCAAAATACGGGGACTCCTCCTCCCCCTACTGCGATGACAATCTGCTGGTCACGGGCCAGTTTTTCAATAGAACGCTGGTTGAGTATGGTTAGTGGTCTTGGTGATGCCACGACTTTACGCCATCCCCTTCCGCGCGGGTCTTCATGAAAGATCACTTCCGATTCGGCAGCAATCTTATCAGCCTCAGCCCGGGTATAATACGGTCCGACCGGTTTATTGGGATTAAGAAAAGCAGGATCTTCCTTGTCGACCAGCACCTGGGTGATGATCGTGATGATATCCCGTTCAAGATCATGGCTTCTTAATACGTTGCGCAACTGCTGCTCGAGTACATAACCAATAAACCCCTGAGAGTAAGCTACGCTGATGTCCATTGGCATGTCAGGTAGCCCGTATAGTTTATTGCCTGCCGTATTGGCAAGGATGATATTGCCCACCTGGGGGCCATTACCGTGGGTAATAACCAGGTCGTAATTGTTTTTGATCAGTACGAGTAAACGTTCGCTGGTTTGAAAAGCATTTTCTTCCTGCTCATCAATAGTTCCTTTTTGATCGCTTCGAAGAAGGGCGTTTCCTCCGAATGCTACAACTGCCAGTTTCTTCATGTTTTAAGGTTGAGTGTATACAAACTTACATAATAATCTGATTCCTACACCCACCGAATAAAAATCAAGAACGCCACCAAAGACATTGATGAAGTCGGACATAAAAGGATTTAAATAGGAAAAATAAAAAGTTAAATGCAAAATGATTGTTTTAAAATCCAATAACTTGCAAATTCTTTACATTTGCTGCAATTTATCGCATTAATATCCTTTCGGAAATTAAAGACAAAAAGCATCAATGAAGAATCAATCAAAAGCATATCTGTTTGCTTTCATCGCAATATTCTTCTGGTCTACGGTGGGATCTGCCTTTAAACTATCGCTTCGGTCGGTCAGCTTCCTGCAATTGCTCTTCTTTGCTTCTTTTGTGTCACTGGTTGTCCTTGGATGCATTCTCCTCTTTCAGAAAAAAATCAAGTTGCTTCGCCAATACGGTACGCAGGGATTAGGCTATTCGGCAATCCTTGGTTTGCTGAACCCGTTTGGTTACTATGTGGTCTTATTGAAAGCCTACGATCTGCTCCCGGCACAGGAAGCGGTTGCACTTAATTATATCTGGCCGGTAACGCTCGTGATTCTTTCGATTCCCATCCTGAAACAGCCCATTCATTTGCGCAATGTGTTGGCCATACTGATCAGTTTTGCGGGAACGGTAGTGGTAGCCACGCATGGAAAGTTCAGCTCGATTCATCTGTCTAACACGCTGGGTGTCGTCCTGGCCCTTTCCAGTTCCCTGATCTGGGCTTCATTCTGGATCTTCAACGTCAAAGATAAACGGGATGAGGTCGTAAAACTCTTTCTCAACTTTGTGTTTGGATTTATCTATATAGCTATAGCGAATCTGATATTTTCGGAAATCAAAATTCCCGATCAAAACGGAATAATAGGTGTGATTTACATTGGATTCTTTGAGATGGGGATCACATTTGTGGTTTGGCTAAAGGCGCTTCAGCGCTCAGAAACGACAGCCCGCATCACAAACCTGATCTATATTTCACCCTTTCTCTCATTGATATTTGTCAACACCGTGGTAGGGGAAAAAATTATCCCGTCGACCATTGCCGGATTGACTCTCCTGGTCACCGGTATTCTGATGCAACAATATTTCAGTGCTTTGGACAAGCGAAAAAACAGTATCCTTTCCCAGGAAAACGGCCACGTCTAAATTAAAAACCGGTTCACCACATTTAATAAATCACGGGGGCTCACCGGTTTAGATAGATATTCATCACATCCGGCCTCCAGGCTGCGTTCTTTTTCACCCGACATAGCATATGCCGTCAGCGCAATGATAGGCAAATCGGGTTTGACTGCCTTTATCAGGCGCGTTGCCTCATAACCATCAATTCCCGGCAGGTTGATGTCCATAAATATCATATCCACATCGGAGTAGTTCTGGCAAAAATCGACAGCCGCATTCCCATCGGTGATCCAGTGAATATTGACTTTGGTTGATTTAAGCACTGCAACTAAATACTGGTAATTGGATTCGACATCTTCCACCACCAGTATATGTTTTCCGCTTAAGTCCAACCCGGCCTTGCGTTTGGGCGGAATGCCGGGCAGAGTCTCCGGTGTGGGCTGAACCAGGGGTAACAAAATCCTGAATAACGAACCTTTTCCTTCTTCCGATTCCAACATGATCTGGCCTTCCATCAAGTCAACCAGATGTTTTACAATTGTCAGGCCCAAGCCAGTCCCTCCGAATTTACGGGTCAATGAATCATCGGCTTGCCTGAAACGCTCAAAAACATTAACCTGCTGGGATGCCGGAATCCCTACTCCCGTATCCTTAACGATAAATTCGATGTATTTGTCTTCAATTAATTTGTACCCAAATTCGACACTTCCCTTTTCTGTAAATTTCAATGCATTACCGATCAGTATTTTGAGCAGCTGCATCAACCGGTTCGAATCATTATAGAGCATATATTCTTCGTCGGACCCGGCAGCACAGATATTAATGCTCACATCAGGATGACGGTCTTCACTTTTTTCAAATTCATCGAGCAGATCGACAAAAAGTTGGTTTACCCCAAATTGTTTACGGTCCAGAACTACCTCTCCGGACTCCAGCATGGCAACTTCGATCACATTGTCAATAATATTGAGAAGTATCGAAGCATTGGAGGAAATCAGCGAAACATATTCTGCTGATTCTTCCCGGCTAATATCGGGATCATCCAAAAGAGTTGAGAAACCAATGATCGCGTTCATGGGGGTACGTACCTCGTGCGACATATTCGTCAGGAAAGAGGTCTTGAGTTTATCGCTCTGGATTGCTTTTTCCTTTGCTTCAATAAGTTCCAGCTCAGATTTTTTCCGTTCGATCGATATTCTGATTTGGTTGGAGACAAATTTCAAGAGCTCAAGGTCCTCAATTGTAAAAGCATCTTTATTTTCATAATTCTGAACGACGAGTACTCCGATAATAGATGACTCCGACCGAAGGGGAACTCCCATCCACGTCTGGGCCGGAACTCCTTTCCGCTCAATTAGCCCTTCAGCGGCCATACGCTCGATGTCTTCATATTTCAACAACAACGGCTGGTTGGTCGTGAACAAATAACGGCTCAGCGTCTTACCGGCCGGAATGACAGAAATACTTTCTTCAAGCTGATCGTGCTGCAAAGGCAATTGGAACTGATCGTTTACGGGATCGTAGATTCCGATAAACAGGTTGGTCGCATCAATCAGCCGGTTTAATTCTTCATTGATAACCCGATATAAATCATTCAAATCTTTTGCAAAGCCAACCGCATTGGCTATATTGACAATGACTTGCTGAACAAGTTCGCCCCTGCGCGTTGCCACATCACATTCCGAACAGGCATCAGTCAGCAATTGCTTTTCATCCTGATAAATTTGAATACTATGGAGCCCCACACTTTTTAATGCAGAAATCACTTTTTCCTGCTCGTTGGATTCATCTCCTATAAGTATGATTTTCATGAATATCTATTTTTTGAATATTTGCCTATGTTCCTGTTTAATTTATCAGGATACAGGATACAAGCCGTTTTTTATCAGTCAACTGAAATTGAATAACAAATGTATAACTTCCTTGGATAACTTCACAACTTAATCAATGAATTTGTAATTTTGCACGACATGACAAAGAAAAAAATCGCTTTTTATACATTTGGCTGCAAGCTTAATTTTTCCGAGACCTCTTCCATTGTCAAGCAGTTTCCGGAGAACGAATTTGAGATAGTTGATTTTAAGGATTTTGCAGACATATATGTCATCCATAGCTGTTCCGTCACAGCCGTTGCAGAAAAGAAGTGCAGGGCCGTCATTAGGCAGGCAGCCAGGCGGAATCCCAATGCAGCCATCAGTGTGATGGGATGTTATTCGCAACTCAAGCCTGACGAGCTCGCCAAAATGGATGGGGTGAAATGGGTTTTGGGGAACACCGAAAAATACAGGCTTGCCGAAATAATCCGGAACGAATGCAACGAACCGGATCACCAAGTAATCGATCATCTAAAGATTGCGTCAACTAAAGAGTTTGTATCATCCTATTCCATTGATGACCGTACCCGTTCATTTCTCAAAGTACAGGACGGCTGTGATTACTTTTGCACCTATTGTGCCATTCCCTTTGCACGTGGAAGAAGCCGCAGCGATAATGTTAAAGATACGGTTGCAAAGGCACAGCTGATCGCCAGGACAAAAATCAAGGAAATAGTCCTGACCGGAGTCAATATCGGTGAATTTGGAAAAGACTGGAACGAATCATTCCTGGACCTGATTATGGCGCTCGACGAGATAGAAGGGATCGAGCGATACCGCATCTCTTCCATCGAACCGAACCTGCTCACCAACGAGATCATTGAATTCGTGGCACAGTCCAAACGCTTTTCGCCCCACTTCCATATTCCACTCCAATCAGGATCTGACAAGATCCTGCAAATGATGAAGAGAAGGTATCACCGGGCCGACTTTGTCAACCGGGTTGCAAAGGTCCGGGAACTGATGCCACATGCCTGTGTTGCTGCGGATGTGATCGTCGGATTCCCGGGCGAAACCGAAGAGGACTTTCTGGACATATACAGGTTTATAGAAGAGCTTGATATCGCCTACCTTCACGTTTTTCCCTATTCGATAAGGCCAGGTACAAAAGCGGCAACATTGCCGGGGCAGCTTTCCAATACTGAAAAAGAAGAACGTAGTCGCAGGCTACACCTTTTATCCGATGAGAAAAAGGAGCTTTTTTACAAAGCCAACAAAGGACGAAAAGTTTCAACCCTTTGGGAAGCAGATACGGACAACGGAATGATGTTTGGTTATACGGAAAACTATATTCGGACCAAAACACCATACCGGGCAGAACTACTCAACACTTTTACCGAAGGCATTCTGGACGAACTCGATGAAAACTGTGTTTACAGCGTTCAGTTTACAGGGAAAAGTTTAGGTTCTATATAAATCCGGAAATATCAAAAAAACAATATTCAACTTATATTCAAAAAAACAGGCCAATCTCATGGATTATAATCTTA
>JAUZOX010000680.1 GCA_030706265.1 Bacteroidota bacterium
CTGCATCCGTTAGTTATTTTGGGAGCAGTATTAGGCATTTTGGGTTTTCTCTTTGACCCATTTTCAAGTCATTCAGTGTTATATGGTACGGGTAAACTTATCTTGCTGTTTATCTGCACAGTATTTCTTATTCCTTTTCCTGTAATGGAAGATCGCGCTTTTAACCTATTCGGCTTAAATGCGCCTTCGTGGTCTTTATTTTGGGAATACATCGCCAATATTTTTTACGCTTTTATTCTTTGCAAGATTAACCGCCGCTATTTGGCTGTATTAGCTATAGTTGCAGCTGCTGCGCTTTGCTTTGTCAGCTATCGGACAGGCAACCTCCTGGGCGGATGGTCAAAAGATAATTTTTGGGATGGAGGTGCCCGCGTCTCTTACTCATTTTTGGCGGGACTACTCATTTACCGGTTTAATTGGATTATTAAAAACCGGCTTGGTTTTATAGGTTTGGCTGTCTTATTGTCTTTTGCATTTACGATGCCTTATTTCAAATGGAACTGGATAGCAGAAACATCGGTTGTGCTATTTTATTTTCCATTACTTGTTTCATTGGGAGCCGGTTCAACACTATCGACGGGATCAAAACCACTATGTGTATTTTCCGGAAAAATATCGTATCCCCTATATATGACCCATTATGCTGCAATATGGATATTTGGAAATTATTTTACCAGTCACAAACCGTCATCCTTTGAGCTGTCAATTGTTATTCTATCAGGAACAATACTATTGGTTGGCTTCGCATATCTGGTAATGGTATTTTATGATATTCCAATCAGAAGATACTTAACGACTAAAAGACAACAAAAAATTAAAATCACAGAAAAAATTAAAAGGGATGAACTGAGCATGATTGAAAACCATTAACAAAGATGAACCGGGCATGATTGAAAACACAAACAACGATAAAATCTTGCATGCGAGTTCCATCTGACCGATTCAAAACAAATTATTTTACAGATGAAACGAGCATGATCGAAGATCACAAACAACGATAAAAATCTTGCATGCGAGTTCCATCTGACCTATTTAATAAAATTATTTTACAGATGAAAAGTTTTTTCAAATCTTTCCGCTTTCTATCTTCAGGCATTCTTGTTTTACTGAGCCTGTTTTCGTTCAGCAGTACTAATCATCCCCAAAAAGCAGATGTCATTATTTACGGAGGCACCTCCGCGGCAATAACGGCAGCTGTTGAAGTCGTACAATCCGGAAAAACAGTTTTAATCGTTTCGCCTGACACTCACCTGGGCGGACTTACCTCCGGCGGACTGGGATTTACCGATACCGGCAACAAGGCGACAATAGGGGGTTTATCGCGCGAGTTTTATCACCGCATTTGGTTGCACTACAGTGAACCGGCTGCCTGGAACTGGCAAAAGCATGCCGAATATGGCAACAAAGGGCAAGGGACCGTCGCGATGGACGGGGAGAACCGTACCATGTGGATTTTCGAACCCCATGTGGCCGAAAAAGTGTTTGAGGATTTCATCAGCGAAAACAAAATCAAGGTATTCCGCAATGAATGGCTCAACCGGGAAAATGGAGTCGTAAAAAAAGAGGGGCACATCGTTTCAATCAAAACCTTGTCGGGCAAAACCTTTATTGGAAAGATATTCATCGATGCCACCTATGAAGGGGACCTGATGGCTGCTGCCGGCGTTTCATACAATGTGGGCCGTGAAGCATGTTCGGTTTACAACGAGACCTGGAATGGCGTGCAGGCCGATGCTAAGCAGCACGGACATTATTTCAGGAATAAAATCGATCCCTATAAGATTCCCGGCCGGCCCGAAAGTGGATTATTATATGGCATTTCACCCGAACCAATTGCCGCAAACGGCACGGGAGACAATAAAATTCAGGATTATTGCTTTCGCTTGTGCATGAGCAATCATCCTGATAACCGGGTACCATTTCCGAAACCCGAAAATTATGATACCTCGAAATATGAATTATTGGCGCGGGTATTCGATGCAGGCTGGAGCGAGTGGTTTAACAAGTTCGACATGATACCCAACCGGAAAACCGATACCAACAACCACGGTCCGTTTAGTTGTGATTTCATTGGCATGAACTACGATTATCCTGAAGCCTCTTACGCACGCCGGAAAGAGA
>JAUZOX010000681.1 GCA_030706265.1 Bacteroidota bacterium
TTAATCACTTTTTCCGGAACTTGCTTAGGTTCGACAGCCGGTTTTACTTCCATAGTGGAATCTTTCACAGTCGATTGAAGTGTGAAATCCAGTCCTTCGACATAATCCCCGTCTTTGGACTCCTTGACCGTAAATGCTTTATAATTGGGAGTTGCAGTCATTTTAATTTTCACCAATTGGCTGCTATCCATTCGGGCTTCATATTTGCCGGGAGCCAGTCCCAAGTAGCTAAAATATCCGTCACTCTCGGTAAGGGTTTTTGCCACCAGTGTTTTACCGTTACGGTAAAAATCGATATAAACACGGCCCAACCCTCTTGTTCCGCTTTTTGATTTAAGATTGACGGTTCCGGCAGCCTCAGCCATTACTTCAATCGGGATTTCAATTGTTTTTAACTGATTGGCATCGGCGTACACCGTCATCGTTTTATTTTTAATCTGCCATGAAATATTTTCAAAATTATTTTTATCCAGTTCAACCAAATAGCTTGTATAGGGAGTCAAGTCTATGACTCGAATCGTTGAATCCTTTGCATCCCTGATAACACGGCCTCCATTTACCCGTACATTTAATCCCGAAATCTTGGGCTCATTTTGATCTCGTTTTCCATTTCCATTCAGATCAAGATAAGCCAAGAAAGCAAAACCACCTCGTCCGACTGTGCTGATATTGGAAGTCCCGAGATAATGGGTCTTGCTGTCGTAATAAAAGCTTCCCCGGGCTGATTGAGAAAATGAATTTGCATTTTTACTTATCCGGGTTGCCAGACCTGTTTGCATTGATGAAAGATCATAGCGAAGGCCAACATTGATACTGCTCACCTTGGTCAACATATTGCGTTCATAGGTGATATTAAAATAACCGTTTCCCCAAAGGGGCTTCTGCAAATCGCAATGCAAAGTGATCAGTTCTTTTCGGTTATAATCATACAGTGCAGAAGGCATCACGGTAAAATGGCCCGGTAGTCCGAATGAGAGGGAGAAATTGCTCGACGCAGTAATATTTTTAAGATCGGGCGACATCATAGAAGTAGTAATATTGGTGCTTACCCCGTTTAAATTTCCCGAGATCAAAAACTCCGAATTCGCCAATTTGTAATCACTGTAAAACATCTGTGAAAAAGATATCCGGCTATACAATGAAAATTTCTTTGCCTGAACCGGCACTGCCAAAGCAAAACCACTCTCGCGTAAGGGCGCATTCAAAATTGCCTTCTGTCCTTTTTCATAATCGGTATAATTAAAATCAAGTTGAAGGTTGGACGGCAACCTGTAACTCAGCGAGCTTTTCTTCATTACGCCGGAAGTATATTCGCCTGACAGCAACAGATCACTCATTAGCATGACCGACGAGTTGATAAATGGCAGGGAGTTAATGCCTGTTGGAGTCGAATAATATTCATAGCCTCCCCCAATGGTCATTCGTTTGCTTACTCCGTAGTTAAGATTGGTTCTGTAAAGCTGCGTATGAGGCATATCCTCTACCACACCGGCATTCACCGAATATTCCAGCTCACCGGGCGGCAAAAAGTTAAAAGGGATATTCGCGTTTTCAACCCGGGTGCGCACCTCGCCCCAGGGGCCATACATCCTGACCGCCAGTACAGAAATGCCATAGACCAATGGCACCTCAAATTTATAAAATCCCGAAGCGTCTGCTTTGGTATAATCCACCAGGACATTATTCACATACAGCTCCACCAGCCAGCCCGGTTCTGTCACATTACTGAGTGTATATGTCCCGAATGAACGGCGGTAGATCGTGGGCGTATTGGTCACCTGTATTCCGATGAGCGATCCGTTAATCGTCGAAATCGTTTGGGCCCCAATCTTGCCAACCGACACCTGACGAAGTGCGCTAAAGTCATTATTGACATACCGCCAGAGATAAGTTTGCCGGTTTAAATCCAACTTGTTGTCTCCGTAATAATTCAGTCCCACGTTCATCTCCCCTCCTGCCACTACTGATCCAAGTGCAAGATTCAATTGCGTATTGGGGGCAGCACCTTGCTGCTGGGTAGAAGACATGGTCCAATCGGCCATGCCAAATTTGAAGAGAGGATATTTTCTTCCGATCGTGGTATCCGTTTTAACATCCCCTTTTAAA
>JAUZOX010000682.1 GCA_030706265.1 Bacteroidota bacterium
AAGATATTGATATTACCCCGGTATAGGCGCATTGCCAGGTTATTGGGAATCTGGCCGCCGGTGGCGATGATGACCCCCTTGGGGTTTTCAAGGTCAATGATATCAAGCACGCGCTCGAAGGTCAATTCATCGAAATAGAGCCGGTCGCAGACATCATAATCCGTACTGACTGTTTCGGGATTATAATTGATCATGATGGCGCGCAGGCCTTCTTTACGAATGGTATTCAGGGCATTAACGCCGCACCAGTCAAACTCTACAGAGCTGCCGATGCGATATGCGCCTGAACCCAGTACAATAACCGATTTCCGGTCGCCAAGATAGGTGACGTCGTCTTCAATTGCGTTATAAGTCAGGTACAGGTAGTTAGTTTGTGCAGGATACTCTGCCGCGAGGGTATCGATCTGTTTTACGAAGGGCCTGATCCCTTTGGATTTTCTATAAGCGCGAAGTTTTAATATGGGTTCATCGCCTTTCATTCGTCCTTTCAGTACCAGGCGGCAAAGTTGATAGTCGGAGAAGCCCATCTTCTTGACATTGAGCAGGAGCTCATCGGGTATCTCTTCAAACTGATTGTATTCCGAAATCTCTTCCCCGTAATCGAAGATATTGCGCAAACGGTGCAGGAACCAACGGTCTATGCGGGTCTGTTCATAGATCTGCTCTATGGACCAGCCTTCGTTGAAGGCTTTGGCGATTGCAAAGATGCGGATATCGGTGGGGTGCTGCAGTTCATGAGAAACATCTTCAAACTCGATGTCCTTGTTGCCTACAAAACCGTGCATACCCAGACCAATCATACGGAGCCCTTTCTGAATGGCTTCTTCGAAGGTACGGCCTATTGCCATGACTTCTCCGACCGACTTCATGCTAGAACCTATCTCGCGGTTGACACCGATAAACTTGTTGAGGTCCCAGCGCGGAAGCTTGCATACGATATAATCCAGAGCCGGTTCGAAGAATGCGGATGTCACCTTGGTGATTTCGTTGCGGATTTCATGAAGGCCGTATCCCAGTCCCAGACGGGCAGCCACGAGAGCGAGCGGATAACCGGTAGCCTTGGATGCCAGGGCAGAAGAACGGGACAAACGGGCGTTGACCTCTATGACGCGATAGTCTTCGGAGAAGGGGTCAAGGGCAAACTGGACATTGCATTCGCCGACTATGCCGATGTGGCGTACAATCTCGATGGATATTCTACGCAGTTTGTGATACTCGGCATTGGTCAGTGTTTGGGAGGGGGCTACGACGATGCTTTCACCGGTATGAATTCCCAGCGGGTCGAAGTTCTCCATGTTACACACCGTGATGCAGTTATCGTAGCAGTCGCGGACCACTTCATATTCTACTTCTTTCCATCCTTTTAACGATTCTTCAACCAGGATCTGGTTGGAGTATGAAAATGCTTTTCGGGCAAGGATTTCGAGTTCTTCGTTGTTGGAACAAAAACCGGAGCCCTGTCCGCCCAGGGTATAGGCAGCACGTACAATGATGGGATAGCCCAGCTCACCTGCGGCGGCCACGGCGTCCTGGATAGAGGTACAGGCAATGCTGCGGGGAGTGCTGACATTGATTTCGCCGAGCTTACCGACAAATATTTCCCGGTCCTCGGTGTCGATGATGGCCTGAACGGGTGTGCCCAGAACCCTGACGTTGTTTCTTTCAAAAACACCGCTCTTGTAAAGCGCAATCCCGCAGTTGAGGGCTGTTTGTCCCCCAAAGGAAAGCAAAACGCCGTCGGGCTGCTCTTTCTTGATTACCTCTTCAACAAAATATGGCGTAACCGGTAAAAAGTAGATCTTATCGGCGATATTTTCTGAAGTCTGGACGGTTGCAATATTGGGATTGATCAATACCGTGAAGATCCCTTCTTCGCGAAGGGCTTTGAGCGCCTGGGAGCCTGAGTAATCGAATTCTCCTGCTTCGCCTATCTTAAGGGCGCCTGATCCTAAAATCAATACTTTTTTTATCTGTCTTTCCATTTCTTTACCAGTGTTAAAAATTCATCAAATAGAAAGGCCGTATCGGTTGGACCGCTCGATGCTTCAGGATGAAATTGTGTTGAATAAAATGGTTTGGATATATGCCGGAT
>JAUZOX010000683.1 GCA_030706265.1 Bacteroidota bacterium
AGCTCCATCCCCAAATGCCTATTCTGCCTTTGTCAACGTACGGGAGGCTTCCAAGATAGCGGGCTCCTTCAATCTGATCCTGCGTTTCATATTTTCCAAGCTGCAGGTAGGTCATTTTTCTGAACTCTTCACCTCTCGCGCCGGTACCTCTGGGATCGACACATGCCACTATATATCCCTGTTGTGCCAGGTATTCATTCCAGCCCATGCTCCAGCTGTCGAGAACCTGTTGTGAATTAGGTCCACTATATTGTGTCATCAACACCGGATATTTTTTGGCAGGGTCGAAATCGGCGGGGCGGATCATCCATCCGTTCAAGGTGACTCCCATTGAAGTCGTAAACGTAAAAAACTCCTTTCCCTTATATTTATAATCAGCCAGCTTGTCAATCAGTATTTTATTGTTTTCAAGCGTCCTGATGAGATTTCCATTGGCATCGCATAAGGTAACCTGCTTGGGTGTCGTTGCACTCGAAAAGTTATTGATGAAATAATTGAAACCGGTCGAAAAGTCAGGCGTGTTAGTGCCATCGTTATGGGTCAGCCTGGTCTTCTTTTTTCCATCAAGGGTGATACTGTAAACATCTCTTCTCAGGGGAGAATTCTCAGCCGACACATAAAAGATCCTTTTTTTTGCTGCATCGTATCCCAGAAAGTCAGTGACATCCCATTTTCCCGAAGTCACCTGCCGAACCAGCTTCCCATCCATATCATACATATATATGTGATTCCATCCGTCACGTTCGCTGGTTAAGCAGAAATGCTTTTGATCTGGCAGAAATTGAATGCCCTCGTATTGCGGCTCGTCTATATAATATTTATTTTCTTCGGTATAGATTGTTTTGGACTGGCCTGTTGCAGGATTGGCAAACAACATTTCCAACTTGTTTTGATGTCGGTTCAGACGAAGGATTGCAAGCTTGGAGGGATCCTGCGTATAATAGATTCTTGGAATGTAGATATCGGTTTCAGTCCCGATGTCCATGGTTCTGGTGGTACCGGTAGCCAGTTCATAGGTGTGAACGCTAACAACGGAATTAGGCTCACCGGCTTTGGGGTATTTGAAAGCGTATACAGTGGGGTAGACGCTGTTTTCCTTCAGATCAGGGGTTGCGCCTTCAAACATGGTCATGCTATACATTGGTACCTTTGATTCGTCAAAACGCATATAAGCCAAAACCTTCCCATCAGGTGACCACACGAATGCCTTTGAATAAGTGAATTCTTCTTCATATACCCAATCGGGGGCGCCGTTTATAATATGGTTGAATTTTCCATCGGCGGTGATCTGCGTTTCCACATTTGTAGTCAGGTCCTTTATGAACAGGTTATTGTCTCTGACAAAAGCAATCTTCGACCCATCGGGTGAAAAGGTGGCCAACTGTTGTTTGCCATTATCTGAAAGGCGTTTGAGTAACTTTGTCTGCAAGTCATACACATAATAATCAGCCACAAATGATCTGCGGTAAATGGGTTCGACACCAGTGGTAAGCAGCAGCTTGTGTTCGTCATTGCTAAACTGGTATTCTCCGATTGATTTGAAGCCTGATTGGGTAAAGTCTTTGAGATCAAATAATGTTTCCATTGTTTCGCCGGTAGCGTATGTGTGTTTAACAATCCTGCTGTCGTTGTCTTCAGTAGTCGTATAATGGATGCCGTCATTCATGCTTTGGATTCCGTTTATGCCGGCTTGCCTGAACGTGTTTTTCGTGAAAATATCTTCGAGAGTGAATGATCTTGTTCCGTTTTGAGCATAGAGGGCACTTGTCTGGAACATCATGACAAGAAAGAGTATAGCGTAGTATTTCATTTGTAAATAATTTGTAATAAATCGGTCAGATGGAACTCGCATGCAAGATTTTCATGCGATAATAAATTTATTAAATAAGTCGTATGGAGCTCGTATGTATGCTCGGTTCATCGGTGTTTGTGCTTTCAAACATACTCGTTTCATGTTTATTGTTGTTGTTTGAAGAGAATCTTGCAAAATTAGTTTTAATTTTCTTACATTTGCCAACAGAAAAGGGATGTTAGCTCAGTTGGTTTAGAGCATCGCCTTGACAGGGCGGGGGTCACTGGTTCGAGTCCA
>JAUZOX010000684.1 GCA_030706265.1 Bacteroidota bacterium
ATGACATAGTGGAGTCGTTCAATGTGATACAGGGTTTTCTGAATATGGTCATCCGCAGCAATGAATGGCTGTCATTCTTTAGCCAGGAATTCAACAAGCAAGGTTATGGTTATGCCGGCAGCACTTCGGACGAAACCATCGTAGTGGAATATTCCTCGCCAAATACCAACAAACCCCTCCACCTCGGGCATGTCCGCAATAACCTGTTGGGTTATTCAGTTTCACAGATACTGAAAGCCACCGGAAAAAATGTGGTCATGGTTAACCTGGTAAACGACAGGGGAATTCATATCTGCAAATCGATGCTGGCCTGGTTGAAATGGGGAAATGGAGAGACACCGGCTTCATCCGGTATGAAAGGCGACCACCTGATTGGTAAATACTATGTCCTCTTTGATAAATATTACAAGGAAGACATAGCGCAGCTTATTGAAGCCGGTTCTTCAAAAGAAGAGGCCGAAAAGAATGCGCCCTTGTTGCTGGAAACCCAGGAGATGTTGCGTAAGTGGGAGCAGGGCGATCCTGAGACCATCGCACTCTGGAAGAAAATGAACGGCTGGGTTTATGAAGGTTTCGATGAGACCTACCGGAGTCTGGGCGTAGCATTTGACAAGATCTATCATGAATCTGAAACCTACCTGCTGGGTAAAGACATTGTTCAGATGGGACTCGACAGCGGTGTATTGTTCAGGAAAGAGGACGGTTCGGTATGGTGCGATTTAACGGGTGACGGACTGGATGAAAAACTGTTGCTGCGATCAGACGGCACTTCGGTATATATGACGCAGGATTTAGGCACGGCCAGGACGCGTTATGAAGAATTTAAACCCGGAAAGATGGTCTATGTCGTGGGAAACGAACAGGACTATCATTTCAATGTATTGCGCCTGATCCTTAAAAAGATGGGCTACGGCTGGGCTGAAGGCATTTATCATCTTTCGTACGGCATGGTGGAACTGCCCAATGGCAAGATGAAGAGCCGTGAGGGAACGGTCGTAGATGCCGATGATCTGATCGAAGGCATGATACAGACTGCCCGCGAGATGACGGCACAGTTGGGCAAGCTGGAAGATTTTGAAGGCGAAGAGGCTGCCCGTTTGTACAACACGATCGGGATGGGCGCTCTCAAGTATTATATTCTTAAAGTAGACCCCAAAAAGACGATGCTCTTTAATCCGGAAGAATCGATAGATTTCAACGGGAATACGGGCCCTTTTATTCAGTACACTTACGCACGCATCTGCTCCATTCTTCGAAAAGCTAATGAACGCGGTATCAGGGTTAGTTCCAATCCGGTTTACAAGGAGGAAATCTTCGGGGAAAAAGAAAAATCACTGGTCCTTTTGCTGCACGACTTCCCGGCAATAGTTGAAGAAGCCGGAAAGAATTTTAGTCCTGCACTGGTGGCCAACTATACCTTTGAACTGGCCAAGGAATACAACCAGTTCTATCACGATCACAATATCGTGCGCGAAGAAGATGAATCCATTCGTCAGTTCAGGCTCGACCTGTCCTTCTTCACAGCTACTGTAATCCGGAATGCCATGAAGCTCCTGGGAGTCGAAGTCCCGGAGAAAATGTAAACTGGCAAGCGACAAAAGATTGACTTTGTTGTTATATTTGCTAAAAGTTTACGATTATGAAGTATGTAGGAGCTCATGTAAGTGCATCGGGCGGCGTTGAGAATGCCCCAGTAAATGCGCATGCCATAGGGGCCAGGGCGTTTGCCTTGTTTACCAAGAATCAGCGGCAGTGGAGATCTGCTCCCTTGACGAAGGAGAGCATCGCCAAATTCAAAGATAACTGTGAAAAGCTGGGTTATCAGCCGTTCCAGATTCTGCCGCACGATAGTTACCTGATCAACCTGGGCCATCCCGAAAAAGAAAATCTGGATAAATCAAGAGAATCGTTCCTGGATGAGATGACAAGGTGCGAACAGCTGGGTCTCGACCGGTTAAACTTCCATCCAGGAAGCCATCTGGGGCAGATCGATGAAGAAACCTGTATGATCAATATTGCCGAATCCATCAATTATGCACTGGATAAAACCCATGGTGTGACGGCTGTCATCGAGAATACGGCA
>JAUZOX010000685.1 GCA_030706265.1 Bacteroidota bacterium
ACCATTGTATCTCCATGACTGCCGAGCAGCAGTGCGTGTATATCCTTGGGCGAAACACCAAGTGCATCTGCAACAAATGCACGATAACGGCCCGTATCCAGAATTCCGGCCATGCCAAATACCTTATGAGAGTCCTTCCGTGCTGCCAGATAAGCAGTATAGGTCATTACGTCCAAAGGATTGGAAACGACAATAATAATTGCTTCGGGCGAATATTTAATGACCTTTTCAACGACATCTTTTACAATGATGGCGTTGGTCTTTATTAAGTCATCGCGACTCATTCCCGGTTTACGTGGAACACCGGAAGTGACCACTACCACCCCGGAACCCTTGGTACGCAAATAATCATTTGTCACCCCAATCACCCGTGTGTTAAAATGAACAATGGATGATGTCTGCCAGATATCCAGTGCCTTTCCTTCTGCAACCCCATCTTTGATGTCTAAAAGAACAATCTCACGAGCCAGATCCTTTTGTGCTATCACATTAGCAACAGTCGCACCAACATTTCCTGCCCCAATCACAGTTATTTTCTTCATAAAAAGGCATTTGAATAATTTAATGTTTCAATAATCCGTATCACAAAAATACGGCTATTTAAACAAAAAATTTAAAGTTTGGTTTTGAACACCCTTTATTGCTCCTCCTCACGGCACTGCGAATCGAGAACGGCAATTGTAGTCATGTTCACGATTTCTGCGACGGTACACCCCATTTGTAACACGTGAACCGATTTGTTTAACCCCATCAAAACAGGGCCTATCGCTTCTGCGGCTCCCAGTTCCTGTAACATTTTGTATGCAATGTTAGCTGAAGTTAGCTCGGGAAAGATAAGGGTATTTACCTGTTCCCCGACCAAACTTGAGAATGGAAAATTCTCTTCCAACATGGTTTTATTGAGTGCAAAATTTGCCTGAATCTCACCATCGACGACAAGCTCCGGATAATCACGATGGAGAATATCAACAGCTGCTATCACTTTAGATGGAATCTCTCCTACTGTGGAACCAAAATTTGAAAACGAGAGCATCGCTATGCGTGGCTTAATCTTAAACTCCTTGACCATACAAGCAACTTGCAAGGTTATTTCGACAAGATCATTGACATCCGGATTGATATTAACCGTAGCATCGGCCATAAAGAAGGTTCCTTTTTTAGTATTGAGGATATACATGCCGGATACCTTATTCACTCCCGGACGTTTACCGATGACGTGTAATGCCGGACGAATAGTTTCAGGATAGCTGGCGGTTAATCCTGAAATCATTGCATCAGCATAGCCCCTTTCAACAAGCATAGCACCGAAGTAATTGGCCTGCCTGATTCTCTCATGCGCCATTTTTAGGGTAATGCCTTTCCTTTGCCGTTTCTGGTAATAGATGTCCGCAAACTCATGACGCAAGTCCCTCAATCTATCACATTTGTAATCCATTATCTCAACCCCATCGATTGCTATTTCATATTCATTTATCATCGATTTGATCTTTTCTTCATTACCCAATAAAATCGGAATAGCAAGATGTTCATCCATGACGATCTCTGCAGCCTTCAGGATCTTATAGTTCTCGGCGTCGGCAAAGACAACTCTTTTAGGACAGGCCTGAGCACGATCCTTTATTTTACTGATGAATGGATTGACCAGTCCAAGCCTTTGGCTTAACTCCAAATTATAGGCATCCCAATCGGTAATCAGCTTTCGGGCAACGCCTGTTTGAATTGCAGCCTTTGCAACAGCCGGCGCTATGTGCGTAATAAGTCTGGGGTCAGAAGGTTTTGGAATGATGTAATCCTTCCCAAACTTAATATTCGTAATATTATAAGCGAGATTCACCTCTTCGGGGACAGGAGCCTTGGCCAATTCCGCCAATGCATAAACCGCCGCAAGTTTCATCTCTTCGTTGATAGCACGGGATCTTACATCCAATGCCCCCCGGAAAATAAAAGGAAACCCAAGTACATTGTTAACCTGATTTGGATAATCGGATCGTCCGGTTGCCATGATAATATCCTGGCGTGTTGCAGTTGCAAGTTCATAGGATATCTCGGGAACCGGAT
>JAUZOX010000686.1 GCA_030706265.1 Bacteroidota bacterium
GCCATAGCGGTCAATATGATCATCATGCTCTATGCCAAAACTATCGGCAAGGCCATGATTAAGCTTAATTTAATGTCTGCTTTTGTCAGAATAATCGGTCTGATCATCGCAACAATCGGTATCCAAATGATATTCGATGGCGTGGTTGGGTTTGCAACAACTCACGGATTTCTGAAGGCATTATTGTAGTTTATTTTGAGCGCAATCGCTGTTTGGGACCGGGAGCAATTGCAGCGGCTAAGGACCTGATGCCGTTAAGTCAGATGCCCAAAAGTTTGTAACACATTTGCCAGCAGTCAGGTGGAGGTGGATAGGAGACAGATCATCGAACAGTACAACCGGGAACGTGCTAAAGAATATCCGCTTTTCGCTCCGATGACTTTGTTTAAATCATAGAATAAGAGGGTTAAAGCGTCTCCTTTGAAATCATTTGCAAAGAGCATATTTAGTAAAAGACGAACTTAGGTGGCAGGAGGAGACAGGGTGGATACGTCTCTAAGGCTTGCAGACCCAATCATCAAGACTTAATAGATCCCATTCCTCGCTGAGCCATCAAAACCGTACGGAAGAGACTTACGCTGTAGATTATCTGCTATTTAACTACAATGTTTTATCGATTGAGAAGAATTCGTTCCATTCATCAACCAAAAGGGATTTTAAATGCCGGTAATGATGAGGAAATAAAAAAAGGAGCTGCCTCAGTTTTCTGTGGCAACCCCTTTTGGTTCATTTAAAACTTTAAAAGTATGCTGGTAATCGTTTAGAATCCGAATCGATGATCCATGCCTTCTCCCATTCCTGGGCCCATTTGACCATGACCGGGACCACCCGGATGATGTTTGTCAAAACGTCCTCCTTCAGGGAATTTAAAGTCAGACAGATTAATAGTTTCGGTAGATCCATTTGTAGTAACTGTAGCGACATTGTCGCAGGTGCCGTCGCCGAAGTCGGTAGTGATTGTAGTTGAACCCTTGGTTAATACAATGGTTCCGCTAGTGATATTTCCACAGCTGTTATCGTAGAGCAACGGTTTGGTGATTACACGGCTGAATTTTAAAGTATCGTTGACTGAGGTTGTTCCTGAGCCTGTTCTGTAATATTTATCGTCAGATTTGTCGGCTGTCGTAAATCCGCTTATCCATGTCAAGGTATCGGCATAATTTTCGACGACTTCATCGCCATTTCTTCCTACTGATTTCTGGGTGTAGTTGTTTGCAATTACCCATTGGCCATTGGCATTTTTACCCAGGTTTTTTATCGAACCGGAATAATCAAATTTCATGCTGTCGATATAAAAATTCTGGTAGGTAATAGTCTTTACCGATCCGGCATTTTTAAGCGAATCCGAAATGGTAATGATAATCTGTCCCGTCATTTTAGGTCCTCTTCCGTCGGTGCTGCATGCGGTTCCGTAAT
This sequence comes from Bacteroidota bacterium, assembly GCA_030706265.1. GTDB lineage: Bacteria > Bacteroidota > Bacteroidia > Bacteroidales > Cfx3-03 > Cfx3-03. The sequence goes on from JAUZOX010000686.1 coordinate 1,417, forward strand.
CAATGGTGATGGTTTTGGGGAACGTGGATCCACTGACTGTAACGGTAGCACATGGAGAAATACGAGGCATGTTAAATCTCATCATTCTTCCGTTCATTCCTAAAAAATCAGGACAATGGTGTTCTCTAAGACTATCGAAATTAGTTACGGCAAGAGTTTGAATGTCCGCAGTACCGGCCTTGTTGAGTTGGGTGGCTGCAGTGACTGCAACCGCTGCTGTCAGGTTTGATGTTAGATTTGCATCGGAAGCATTCAGCCCTGTTTTACCGGCGTCGTTTTTTTTACACGACTGCATGCCAAAAATTGCAATTGCTATTAATCCTGCTAAAAAAATCCTGCTTTTCATAAGTAAGGTTTTAAATGAAACATTATATTAATTACAAAATATAATACAGGATAAAACAGTTTTACCCTACCCGAAGCTGAATTTTTTAAAAGAAAAAGAGGAGCTAAATAATGAAATGTAAAAACAAGTTGAAGGAGAGCTTCTGCGCGCGGATGATGTTGGTTTCGTTGAAGATGGTGTTATCAAAATCAAACTTCCGGCTGTTGACGTCAAAATAGTTATTGGTATTGAAGATATTGATAATGGTGGCCCCCACCTTGATTTTGGCTTTTTCAAAAAGGAAATTGTAATTTGCA
>JAUZOX010000687.1 GCA_030706265.1 Bacteroidota bacterium
GCAAGGGAGGAGCCCAGCCGTCCCCCGATAGTCAGTCCTCCTGAATTGATGGGTAAGGCTTCCGGATCGGGATCGTAATATGCAATCGAAGTGATGCCATCAAAGTCTGTACGTCTTGCGATCGATTGCGGAGCGTTGATCTGGGCCAGTGTCTTCAATGAAGCCGGATGCAGGATTAAAGTAGGGGGTACTTCAAAGCCGGGTCGTTCATAAAACGCGTTTCTCCCGGCTTTGTATGCTGATTCCGGTTGTGCCCTTTTTATATCTGGTCTGGCGGCGACATTTCCTCCCGGTCTGGAGCTGCTGTTTGATAAGTTAGCATATCCCGAACTGCGGTTATCGTTTGTGGCGATTTTGAATGTTTTGGCATCAGCTGTTTTCGGCTTTCCAGGTTCAGTGCTTCCGATGTGGTTTTCTGCCAACTGATTTCCATTCTCATTCCGAATGGGTTGGTTGAGATATTTGAGGAGAAGCGTAGAAAAGAGCACCACCGAAGCAGCAACTGCAACCGCGGTAAATACACGTCTTGTGACAGGCATCGCCAAAAGATTATGTTTTAGTCTGCTCTTATGGGAAAAAACGATTTTGGGGTCAGGCTGGAGCACGGTACTGCCGAAAAGTTCGAACTCTTTCAGATAGAATGGGCTTGAGTTCAGGAAATCAGCCAGTTTTGCTTTTTCAACATCATTCAAATCATTTTCGTAGAAACGGATCATCCATTCTTCATGATTTTCAGCGTTTAAGGATGAATTCATTTTCATGTCAATTTCTTCCCCCGCACCCGTTTTCTTTTTCAAAGCCGACTTTGGAAAGAAGCTGATGGCATTATCCGGGTTAAGGCTCACCAATTCTTCTCCCTCGAGCAAAGCTCTCAGGTCCGGATTCTCATCGACAAAAAGCAACAACTCGGTTTGCTCATCGGGTGTGAGCCTTCCTTCGAGGTAGTCCAGGAAGTATATTTCGTAGTTGTTTTTGTTGATTTTCATGATTAAACCCTTTTCCTGTATGGTATTGCCGTTATGGTTTTAAGCTTGTTCCTCGTGTTTTTAATCGTTTAATTTCTTCATGGTGATTTGTACCGCTTCAGATTACAGTGTCCAGACTCTTGATGTAGTTCTTTAGAAATATCCTTGCCCTGAAAATATACACTTTGACTTGCGATTCATTCAGATTGGTCATTTGCCCGATTTCCTCGTAAGAGTATCCTTCATAATCGCGCAACAATAATACGGAACGCTGAACGGATGGCAACCTTGACACTGCTTCGTCCAAAACTTCCTTTAAGTCCGAATAGCCGTTTTCAACCGAACTCCGGTCATGTTTGAAGTCGTCAAAAAAAGTCATCCGTTGATCACGACGGATGGAATCGACCAGGGTGTGGTATGCGGTCGTAAACAGGTACGAGCGTGCTTTTTCGAAAGGAATCTCTGTTACCTTTTCCCACATCTTGGTAAAAGAATCCTGTACAATATCGCTCGCCTTATCCTCATCCCGAATATTTTTCAGGATAAAACGATACACTGCGTCTGAATGCAGGTCCACACACTTATTAAATTCTGCCGTCGTCATCAGTTGCGTTTGCGATAAGTTTGCGTTTATTGCTGTGACGGTTTGAAAAGAATAAAGTTACAATATTTATCTTTTTTTTATTTTATGTCACAATTATCCAAACAAAACACCCCAATGATCATTTTGTTGTGTAATTACATGATAATCAATTATTGATTTCGTTTTCTTCAGATCCGATCCCTTCAGGGAATCTTACCGGATAATGGGTAGAACACGTATTTGAAGAGTTTGTCTTTTTTTAGGGGATATTGGTATATAACCGGTATATAAAGGGTATATAACTTACCCCTGTCTCGTACCAGTCTCGTACGTGTCTCGTACGTGTCTCGTACCTGTCTCGCTCTATAATACGAGACACGTACGAGACAGGTACGAAACAACAGCGAAACATGTACGAGACAGGGACCAATTATATACCCTTTATATACACTTCATATACCCTTTACCCCACAATATTATCTCAGATCTGTTTAAGGCTATTTTATCAA
>JAUZOX010000688.1 GCA_030706265.1 Bacteroidota bacterium
ATCACTTTTGCTGCAATGGACCAGTTTGAACAACTTTGGGAAGGTGCAATGAAAGGTGGTTTACCGGTTATTTTCAATGTCATGAACAACCATTACGGAATGGGTGGCCAAACTTGTGGTGAAACCATGGGCTATGGAACACCTGCACGTATTGGTGCCGGCGTTAATGCTTATCAGATGCATGCCGAAAGAGTTGATGGCTACAATCCGCTTGCTGTCATTGACGCTTATCGTCGCAAACGCCAGGTAATAGACGAGAAAAAAGGTCCGGTTTTATTGGAAGTCATGACTTACCGTGTTAGCGGACACTCACCTTCAGATTCATCCTCTTATCGTACCAAAGAAGAGATCGAAGCATGGCAGGAACAAGACAGTATCGTATCATATGGTCAAAACCTGATCAAAGCAGGCGTTACGACCCAGGATGAGCTCGATGCAATCTGGACCGATATAAAGAATATTACCAAAGAGATATACGAGCTTTCGATTGATGAAACGATTTCTCCAAGAATGGATATCCAAAAACATCCTGAGCTGATCGGAGAAATGATGTTCTCGAACAAGTCGGTCGATAAGATGGAAGATCGCACTCCTGACGTTAAGATCCCGATGGAAGAAGACCCCAGGGTTATCCAGATCTCCAAAAAAGAACGTTTTGCCTTCGATGCAGAAGGAAAGCCCTTCTCAAAGATGAAACAGTTCCAGCTTCGCGATGGTATCTTTGAAGCCGTTATAGATCGTTTTTACAAAGATCCTACCTTGATCGCCTATGGTGAAGACAATCGCGACTGGGGTGGAGCTTTTGCAGTATATCGTGGTCTGACAGAAGCATTGCCTTATCACCGTTTTTTCAACTCCCCCATTTCTGAAGCATCTATTATCGGTACGGCCATTGGTTATGCAATGTGTGGCGGACGTGTAATTCCTGAAATCATGTATTGCGATTTTCTGGGAAGATGCGGTGACGAAATATTCAACCAATTACCCAAATGGCAGGCCATGAGTGGAAACGTACTCAAGATGCCCGTTGTAGTCAGGGTTTCAGTTGGTTCAAAATATGGCGCTCAACACTCTCAGGACTGGACATCACTGGTTGCCCACATTCCCGGCTTGAAAGTCGCTTTCCCTGCCACACCATATGATGCAAAGGGATTGATGGCCAGCGCGCTTCAGGGCACCGATCCTGTTGTCTTCTTCGAAAGCCAACGTATATACGATATAGGCGAACAATTCCATGAAGGCGGCGTACCCGAAGGATATTATGAAATTCCATTCGGCGAGCCTGATGTAAAGAGAGAAGGAAAAGATGTCACCATACTCACAATTGGTGCAACACTTTACCGCGCACTCGAAGCCGCCAGGATACTTGAAGAAAAGTATGGTATGTCGGCCGAAGTAATCGATGCCCGTTCATTGGTTCCATTCAATTACGAAAAAGTCATCGAATCTGTTAAGAAGACCGGACGCATTTTAATCTCGAGTGATGCAACTGCACGTGGTTCATTCCTGAATGATCTTGCACGCAACATCACCGAACTGGCATTCGATTATCTTGATGCACCTGCTGTCGTCGTTGGTTCACGTAACTGGATTACACCTGCACATGAACTGGAAGATGCATTCTTCCCACAACCGGAATGGTTCATCGATGCTATTCATGAAAAGATCGTACCTTTGAAAGGCCATGTACCGACTCAGAACTATTCTGATCTGGAACAAATCCGCAGGGCCAAATTGGGTATATAATCATTCTCTATAGCCAATGGCTATAAAACCGTAAAGAATACATTGCCCCCTGATGCCTTAAACGGTGATTCCGGGCAGTGTATTCTTTCGCTTATAAACCGGAAAATGTATCTTTTATCATACGAACATCTAAATTAATGGTTATGGATTTCTGGAAAAAATTCACTTCAAAAGAAGAATTGCTTAAATGGCATCAGAAAGAAGGAAAAGATCAGACCAGATTGGTCAATGCACACATGCACACTCCATACTCTTTCAGTGCTTTTAAAGATATACCCCAGGCACTGGATATGGCTGTTGCAGAAA
>JAUZOX010000689.1 GCA_030706265.1 Bacteroidota bacterium
CGGTTCCATTATCACCGACAATTCCCACTTTTTCGAAACGAGCGAAATTGTAAGAGAAATCGTTCATGATTTGGAGCTCGTCAAAGCTCTTATAGAGGTGATGAATATTGATAATTTTGCTGCCCAATCTGGAAGAGCGGACCTGAATATCAATGTCTTCTTCATTATGACGTTGTGATGCTTTATCCTGCAGCTTGTCAACGTTTTCAACACGATATCTTGCCTTTGTGCCACGTGCTTTAGGCATACGGCGCAACCATTCAAGCTCTGTACGTAGTATATTCTGTGCTTTATCGACTTCCGAAGTCAAAATCTGCTGCCGTTCTTCTTTTTTCTCTAAGAAATAAGAATAGTTGCCACGATAGCGGTAAAGGTTGCCATTGTCGATTTCAAGAATCTCATTGCATACACGGTCCAGAAAATACCGGTCATGTGTGATCATGAATAAAGTGGCAGCCGTACGGGTCAGGTAATTTTCGAGCCACTCGATCATCTCGAGGTCCAGATGGTTCGTGGGCTCATCCAGAATTAGCAAATCGGGCTCATTGATTAACACGTGAGCCAGCGCAACCCTTTTCTTCTGCCCGCCGGAAAGTTCACCGATCTTTTGATTGAAATCGGTAATCTTTAACTCGGTAAGTATCTGTTTGATGCGCACCTCAAAATCCCAGGCTCCGAGACTATCCATCATGTGCATTGAATCTTCCAGGTGTTTTTTATCACCGCTTCTCAGGGCTTCTTCATAATCTCGAATCGCCGCAACCTGTGGGTTATCTGACAGGTAAGTCTGTTGCATGACCGTCAGAGAGTCATCGAGTTCGGGGTTCTGAGGCAGATAGCCGGTTGTGATGTCATTGGTGAAAGTAATCTTACCATCGTCCTGAGAATTCTTTCCGGTAATAACATCGAGTAATGTTGATTTACCGGTCCCGTTACGGGCAATGAGGGCTACTTTCTGTCCCTGGAATATTGTAAATGAAATATCTTCGAAAAGGACCACCGGTCCCCAGCGTTTTGTTAAATTTTCTACCTGTAAATAAGGGAGCATGTGTTTTTTTGTTTGCAAAAATAAGGTTTTGTTGGTTGTATTCACATGAATATTCCATTTGCGACCATTTTTTATATTTTTGAAAGGAATAAAATGCACTTATGACCAGAAAGGAACTTTTTAAGCAGGTAATCGCCTATTTTGAAGAACATATGCCAATTGCCGAAACGGAATTGCATTATAACTCTCCCTATGAGTTATTGGTCGCGGTAATATTGTCGGCTCAGTGTACGGATAAGCGGGTGAATATCATTACCCCTCCCTTTTTTGAGCGGTTCCCGGACGCATTGGCACTTGCATTAGCAGAACAGGATGAAGTGTTTGAATTGATCCGTTCCTGCTCGTACCCCAACAATAAGGCGAAGCACCTGTTAGGGATGGCCCGGAAATTAGTGAGTGACTTTAACGGGATTGTACCTTCTGATATTGAACAATTGCAGAAATTGCCCGGAGTAGGGAGAAAGACTGCAAATGTAATCGCCTCGGTGGTCTTTGATTTACCGGCCATGGCAGTCGATACCCATGTGTTTAGGGTAGCGGCAAGGATCGGGTTGTCTGTTGATGCCCGCACCCCTTTGGAAACGGAAAAGCAGCTGGTTAAATATTTCCCCGAACAGTTACTTCCCAAGGCTCATCATTGGCTGATCCTGCACGGAAGATATGTATGCCTGGCCCGAAAGCCGAAGTGTGAAGAGTGCGGATTGACATCACTCTGCAAATGGTATGCTCTAAACCAAACCAAGACAATCGTTCAGGAATAATATACAATTCGGCCATTCCCGATTCCTCAAACTGAAATTGATCTTTCCAATGGTGGATTGATACAAAATGACAATTATAAATAATATATTTGTAATATTGCTTTAATGATAAATAAGGAGTTGTCCGCATAAGGCAACTCCTTTTTTAACACATCCAGACCAACTATGATAAAAGAGAGAATTGCTATTGGAGTCGATATTGGCGGAACAAAAATAAAAACCGGGATTGTTACA
>JAUZOX010000069.1 GCA_030706265.1 Bacteroidota bacterium
GTATAACGTTCCTTCCGTGATGCTGAAAATGGCCCCTGACGGTAAATCGGTAACCGAGAAATGGAAAGATACCGTCCTGGATTGTCACCACGGTGGTGTCGTATTGGTTAACGGCACGATCTATGGTGCAAACTGGATCAACAACGGTAAAGGCAAATGGTGTAGTCTGGACTGGAATACGGGGAAGATTGGTTACGAAACCGAATGGATCAACAAAGGCTCCATCATCACCGCCGATAACAAATTGATCTGCTATGAAGAGAAGACAGGTAATGTGGCACTGGTAAATCCCAATCCTGCCAAATTTGATATCGTCAGTACTTTTAAAGTCAATAAAGGAACCGGAACCTATTGGTCACATCCGATGATCGATAAGGGAAAGCTCTACATCCGGCATGGAAATTTCCTGATGGTTTACAATATCTCAAAGTAAGGCTGATCAAGAACCTGTAATACAATCATTTTACACGCTGACCCTTTACATTCAAAAGGATCAGCGTGTTTTTATAAGCTACAAGCACGATGAAAAAGACGGCGCCGACTAATTTAACTACTTTGAAACAGCTCTTTATCCTCCTGTTATTCCTGTTCCCTTTAATCACTGCTGCCCAGGTCGCGCAGTGGAGAGGGCCCAACCGCAATGGCATTTACCCTGATCAGGGACTTGCAGAATCCTGGCCTGCAACCGGACCCGAATGTATCTTAACGGTTGACGGATTGGGTGCCGGATGGTCATCACCGGTTACGGACGGCAAAGCCATCTATGTAACCGGACGGAAAGACACCCTGGATTACCTCGCATCGGTCGATTACACCGGAAAAATCAACTGGCAGGTCCCTTATGGAAAATCATGGACCCGATCATACCCCGATTCAAGGTGTACCCCTACCCTCGATGACAACCGGGTTTACGTCATCAGCGGTTTTGGCAAATTAACCTGTTTTGATGCCACCACCGGAAAAGAAATCTGGAGGGTAGAAGTCGATAAGGAATTCGATAGCAAATACGATTCCTATGGCGTTGCCGAAGCCCCCCTCATCGTTGACGACAAGGTCATTTGCAGTCCCATCGGCACTAAAAGCGCCGTAGTCGCTTTTGATAAGAACACCGGGAAACTGGTATGGCAAAGCAAAAGTATTCCCGATAAGAGAGGGCTTGCATCTCCTATTATTTTTCAATACAAGACTTTCCGGTATATCCTAACCCAGTCTTCTGAAGACCTGCTTGCCGTCAACCCCGATAACGGCGACATTGTCTGGACCTATAAGACCTACCGTAAAGAGATGGAAAAAGGCTTTGGGGGCAGAACAGCGCCCGTAACTCCGACCTTCAAAGACGACGAGATTTTCCTTACTAAGGGATATGACTATCCCTCTGTGATGCTGAAACTGGCCCCTGATGGCAAATCGGTCTCAGAGAAATGGACTAACACCACCCTGGATAATCACCATGGCGGCGTTGTTTTGCTCGACGGATATATCTATGGCTCAAACTGGATCAGCAATACCCAGGGCAACTGGGTCTGCCTCAAATGGGATACCGGCGAGGTGATGTATGAGCAACCATGGATTAACAAAGGGTCCATCATCTCAGCCGATAACAAGCTGTTTTGCTATGAGGAGAAGTCGGGAACTGTGGCACTGGTCCAACCCAATCCAAAGAAATTTGAAGTAGTCAGCTCTTTTAAGGTTGACAAGGGAAACGGTATGTATTGGGCCCATCCGATGATCAATGACGGCAAATTATTTATCCGCCATGGCTCAGCCCTGATGGTTTACAATATCAAAAAATAATTTACGTTTTAAAGATTTGGACACTACATTCATTTTACCTTTGCACCAAGGTTTTCAATGGCTGGAGTCGGGAAATACATCATGGTTCAGGCATCTTTAACGTTCATTAAAATTCGGCCATGTGCTTTAACCCGATATCATAAATTAAAAATAATTCAGGTTGATTTGTTACCCGCTAACGGATTCTCTATAAGATAAAGACACCAGCGGCATCAAATAAACTGAATTGTATATTTCTAAATAGCAATGAGCTTAAAAAAATATATTCAAGATAATCCCACGGCCAAATACACCATTACGCTTACGGTGATTACGGCCGCCTGTGTCGTTTCTTTATTCTGGTGGTTATTGAAAGACCCTACCAAATCCTTTGCCTCAGACGTTCCGGGAATGGACAAACGAAACGCCGGCGGCGAGGTCAATGCGGTGGTCAAGATAGGTGAATTCTTTTCGGCCTTCACTCCCGTTAAGTCTGCATTGACCGAAACGTGGCCCCGTTTCAGAGGCGAAAACTATGACAACATCAGTACTTCAAAAGTCAAGTTGGTGGATAAATTCGGCGACATCAAAAAACGGATCCGCTGGACGGTAGAACTGGGTGAAGGTCATGCCGGAGCCGCTATTTACAAAGGTTCAGTCTATGTTCTGGACTATGATGAAACCAAACGCGCCGACATGCTCCGGTGTTTCTCCCTGACCGACGGTAAGGAATCGTGGAGAAGATGGTACAAGGTTGCCATCAAACGCAACCATGGCATGTCCAGAACAGTTCCGGCCATCTCGGATAAATATATCGTCAGTATCGGTCCCGTCGGGCAGGTCATGTGTGTGGACCGTGAGAACGGCAATTACAGATGGGGAATCGATATCCAGAAGGATTATAAAACCGAAGTTCCCCTTTGGTATACTGGACAATGTCCATTAATTGACGACAACAAGGCCATTATCGCAACGGGTGGAAAGGCGCTGATGATTGCCGTAGATTGTCAAACCGGTAAAAAGATATGGGAGGCGCCCAATCCCGGCAATTATAAGATGTCGCATTCTTCCATCATGCCTTATACCTTTAAGGGAAAGAAAATGTATGTCTACAGCGCCATTGGCGGTGTCTGCGGTGTAGCTGCCGACGGTCCCGATGCCGGAAAGATATTATGGGAATCCAATGCCTGGAACCACAACGTGATTGCACCTTCACCGGTCTGCATGCCCGATGGCAAGATCTTCCTGACGGCAGGTTATGGCGGTGGATCCATGCTCATCCAGCTTAAGCAGGATAACAATAAATTCAAGGCAGAAGTTCTCCAGCAATACCTGCCAAAAGATGGTCTTGCGTGCGAACAGCAGACCCCGATCTATTATCAGGGACATCTTTTCGGCATCCTGCCCAAGGATGGCGGCACGTTGCGCAACCAACTCGTCTGCGTGGATCCATCCAGTCCTCAGAAGATCATCTGGTCCAGTGGCAAGACTACCCGCTTTGGACTGGGGCCCTATCTGATTTCCGACGACAAAATGTTTATCCTCAGCGACGAAGGGACATTGACGATCGTAAAGCCTAATATCAGCAAGTATGAGATGCTGGACGAAGCCAAAGTATTCGATGCCCAGGATGCCTGGGCTCCGATGGCCCTGGCAGACGGCTACCTTGTGCTAAGAGATGCGAAAAAAATGGTATGTGTCGACATTAAAAAATAAAGTAATGGAACGGGCCGGTATCCAAGACCGCAATGTTGAAGGAATATTCCATGACAGGCTTCAAAGGATTTAATTTTTAAACCGTTTACCAATGAATAAGAGACCGATAATCATTTTTCTGTTGCTGATGGCGGCAATCATTGTGTTTGTTATTTACAAAGATTTGATTTCCAAACGTCCGGAAAACAGATCGGTAAATCCATATGAATACGATGTCGTCAAGTACAAATCGGTCGACTCCGCAATGGTCCGTTACAAGGAGGCCCAGGTCATCAGCCTCAACACCCGTGCCCCGAGAGGTTTGGCCTATGCCAACCGGAAACTGTACATTGCATCCGACAGTCTCCTTCAGGTCATTACGGTCGATGGGAAAGAGGTTAACAGAGCCAAGCTTCCTGCTTCTCCATCCTGCATTACCGTAACCGACCAAAGTATATTCATCGGTTTTAATGATTTCATTGCCGCTTTCGATCTTAATGGCAAGATGACAGGCCGATGGAAACCTCTGGGCAAAAAGACCTTGATTACCTCACTGGCCGTCAAGGACAATCTTTTGTTTGCGGCCGATGCAGGGAGCCGCAAAGTCCACCGCTATTCTACCGACGGAAAATACCTGGGTGTATTCGATGGCAAATCCGCCAAGGATTCCAAACACGGCTTCATCATCCCCAGCCCATACTTTGACGTCGCTTTTAACCACGATGGCGAACTTTGGATTGCCAATACCGGAAAACGGGCATTGGAGCAATATTATGATAACGGGACTTTCCGTACCTTCTGGTCGAACGACGAGGTCGGGATAGAAGGATTCTGGGGATGCTGCAACCCGGCACACTTTACATTTCTGCCCGACGGATCATTTGTAACGAGCGAAAAGAACAATGTCAGGATCAAAGTCTATAAACCATCGGGAGCGCTTGACTGCGTGGTGGCCCCATCTGAAAAGTTTCCCAATGAAGAACTGGCCCCCGCTCTTGCAACGACTCCGGAAGGAGATATATATGCCCTGGATTTTCAAAAAAAGGAAATCAGGTTGTTTCAACACAAATAATGAAAAATGGATAGAAGAGAAGCACTCAAAAGCTTGTTGAGAGGATCGATCCTGATAACACTTGGAGCGTTTACCTGGTTAGGATACAAGAACGACAAGATCGTTACGGCTTCAGATTGCGGCGTGAATAACCGCTGTGACCGTTGCAACAAATTCACCAGCTGTAATCTTCCAAAAGCAAAAAAGCAACAACAAAATGGCAGACGATAAGAAATTAAACCGGCGCGATTTTATTCAAAACAGCATGCGCACCACGCTGGGCATCGCTGTTGTCGGTCTGGGCGGACTTTCAATGTTGCGCTCCAAAGGAGAAAACTGGGTCTGGCAGATCGACCCGTTTAAATGCACCTGGTGCGGACGCTGTGCCACCTCGTGCGTCATGACGCCCTCTGCAGTCAAATGCGTGAATGCTTATGACCTGTGCGGTTATTGTGACCTTTGTACGGGCTATTTCAAAAACGGCGTCAAGGATCTGAATACCGGAGCCGAGAACCTGGTATGCCCCACCTCGGCCATCGTACGGAAATTCATTGAAGAACCTTACTTTCAGTTTGACATAGTTGAAAAGCTGTGTATAGGCTGCGGAAAGTGTGTAAAGGGTTGTACCCAGTTTGGAAACGGATCCTTTATCTTACAGATCCGGCACGACAGATGCAAGAACTGCAACGAATGCGCTATTGCAAGGATGTGCCCTTCCGATGCCATCAAACGGGTACCTGCTAATACGCCTTACATGATAAAGAGTGATTTCATACGTAAATAATTTGATTAAATAGGTCGTATGGAACTCGCATGAAAGATTTTCATCCTTGTTTGTGATTTTCAATCATGCTCGTTTCATCAAAAAAGATAAAAGCTGAACCTGCTAAATAATGAGAAAATATCTGACAATCTTTTTGTTTCTGATCGCGGTCACCTATTCAGGCTTGGTGACGGGTCAGCAAAGGTTTCCAAAGCCTGAGTTTTCATCGGGTTATGTAACACCTTCCCCCACTACTCCCGAACCCAGGGCCAACTTATTGGAATATGCTGACGTGGTGGTACTGCTAGTCGTCTTGTCGGTGGCGTCGTGGATTGCCATCCGCAAGCGTTCAAGACGTGCCATGTTATGGCTTTCGGTTTTTTCACTGCTCTATTTCGGTTTTTACCGTGAGGGGTGTATCTGCCCGATCGGAGCCATCCAGAATGTGACCCTGACCTTTGCCGATCCCCTTTATGCCATCTCGATCTCGGCGCTACTCATCTTCCTGATCCCGCTCATTTTTGCCCTCTTCTTCGGAAGGACGTTTTGTGCGGCGGCATGCCCTCTGGGCGCCCTTCAGGACCTGCTGATCATCACCCCCTTTTCCACTCCCGTTTGGATCAGAAAGACGCTCAGCTTTATCCCGTATGTCTACCTTGCGCTGGCAGTATTGTATGCGGCTACTGGAACGGATTTCATTATCTGCCGGTACGATCCCTTTGTAGGTTTCTTCAGGATCAACGCCACTTTCAACATGTTTCTGATCGGCGCGTGTTTCCTGGGGCTGGGACTGTTCTTTGCGCGCCCCTACTGCCGGATCTTCTGCCCCTATGGCGCACTACTCAACATCATGTCCCGGTTCTCCAAATGGCATCTCTCCATTACCCCGGCACAGTGTATCCAGTGCAAGCTTTGCAGCACCTCCTGTCCTTTTGATGCCATCGAGCATCCTACCGAAGAGCAAAAGTCGGAAACCACGCAAGGCCGGAATCTCAGAAGGTTTATCACATTTGGACTCCTGATCCCGGTCTGGATCCTGGTTGGCGGATATATCGGCGCACAATCACATGTGTTCCTTTCAAAAGCCAATCCACAGGTTCATCTCACCGAACTGTTGATTGCACACCCTGAACTGAAAAACGATACTGGCAACATCGATATCCAGACATTCCTCTCTTCAGGAAAATCGTTCGAACAACAGGTCAAGGAAGCCCAAATCATCAGACATAAGTTTTATATCGGTGGTTGGTTCTTCGGAGGTTTCCTGGGACTAGTCATTGGCCTGATGCTCATGAATCAGTCGGTCTTCAGAAAACGGACAGACTATCAGCCCCACAAGGGTGATTGTTACAGTTGCGGACGGTGTCTGAAATACTGTCCGGTTAAAAAAGATGGCACAGTTGAAGAAATAGCATAAAAGAGTTTTCCGGAGTCAGTATCGATCGGATGCTTCCGGTTACGAAAAATTGGGAACCAAGATGAAACGAGCATGTTTGAAAACACAAACACCGATGAAGATCCTCCATGCGAGTTCCATACGACCTATTTAATACAAATTATTTACGGATGAAAGATCAAACTACAAAATTAAAATTCGTTTACAGGGTGATGCTGGTAACCGGTGCATTCTGTACGATCGTTACTATTCTTTTACTATTAAACTTTTGGCAGATTCAGCACAATAAGCCACTCGACAACGTCTCACTGAAGACCCTCGTCGACAGGTTGAACGCTGATCCCAACAACGATGCTTTGAAGGTGGACATCCGTAACCTGGACCTGCTCGCCCGTAAAGCCTATTTCAACAGCGAATGGCAAGTAACAACCGGTGGCATCCTGTTGCTGTTAGGTGCTATTGCCTTTTTTGCCTCCCTAAAGATATACCGCGACATGCAGGCCAAGATCGAAGTCCCCGTCGACCTGGATAAAAACGACGCCATCGCCGGCGTCCTTTCCCAACGATGGCTACTGGTCACCATCGCCATCTTCTTCGTGGGGGCACTGAGTGCATCCTATCTGTCAACGGATTACCTGAAGATGTACAACAACTCAATAGCCGGAGCGCTGAAAACAAATACAAACCGGATAAAGCAGGTCAGCATTACTTCTGCCAATGATTCGACCGCTAAAGACTCAACCAGCGGTGCCAATGCAAACGTATTTATCACCATGGCCGATATCCGTAAGCAGAGCAACGGCTTCAGGGGTCCCTTTGGAAACGGGGTCTCCACCCAAAAGAATATCCCCACCAGCTGGGATGGGTCAAAAGGCCGGAAAGTGATCTGGAAAGTCAAGGTTCCAAAGCCCGGATATAATTCACCCGTCATTTGGAACGACAAGGTATTTTTAGCCGGTGCGGACAAGGGAGGCGAAGCCGTCTTTTGCTTTGATCTTGCAACCGGAAAATTGTTATGGCAAAAGGCGATAGGCCGTCTGCCGGGATCTCCTGCATCCTCGCCCGAAGTATCTCAGGATACCGGACTCTCCCCTTCTACCGTCGTAGTCGATGGCCAAAGGGTGTTTGCCATATTCCCCACCGGAGACCTGATCTGTCTCGACTTCAATGGAAACAAGGTTTGGAGCAAGAACATAGGGGAGCCCGACAACCATTACGGCCATGCTTCTTCATTGATAGCACTGAAAGACAAACTGTTCATCCAATACGACTCCAACAAGGGCGGACGGATCATGGCGCTGAACGTACAGACCGGGAATACGGTTTGGGATATACGGCGTAAGACCCAGATCTCATGGACCTCTCCCGTCATCATGGTTGCCAACAACAAGACCCAACTTGTAACCAGCGCCAATCCGCTGGTTGCCGGTTACGATACCGAAACCGGGAAAGAGCTCTGGTCGGTAGATTGCATGGCCGGAGAAGTCGCCCCCTCCGTATGTTACAATGGCGGCATCGTCTTTGCCGGCAATGAAAACGCCAAATTAGTCGCCATCCAGCCCGGTTCACCGGCCAAAACACTTTGGGAAAACGACGAATACCTACCCGAAGTCTCCAGCCCTGTTGCTGCCAACGGACTGCTCTTCGTCTGCACCAGTTCCGGTACCATGGTTTGCTATGATGGTATCACCGGAAAGAAACAATGGGAAAGCGAATTTGGAAAACCTTTCTTTGCCTCTCCCGTCATCACCGAGGGGAAAGTCTATGCCATGGACAATGGAGGCAAGATGCACATCGTCAAGGTTAGCAGAACCAAGAAAATCTTGGGAGAACCCACTTTGGGAGAAAGGGCATACGCGACACCCGCCTTCACCGATGGAAAGATCGTTATCCGCGGTGCCAACAACCTCTATTGTATAGGAGAAAAATAATGATGACCAATCATCTCGAAATAAAAGACATTGACCAGATCGTAGAAACGGCCGGTAGTTCCACCGGTGCCGTCATACCCATCCTGCAGGCCATCCAGAAGAAATACAACTATCTTCCCGAAGCGGCCCTGCGCAGGGTATGTGAAATCACGGACATCACCCCCGAACTGATCACCGGTGTTGCCAGTTTCTATGCCCAGTTCCGTTTTAAACCTGCCGGAGAACATATCATCAAGGTATGTGTCGGCACAGCCTGCCATGTAAAGGGTGCCGTTCAGGTCTACGATGCCTTCAGACGTGATCTTAACCTCAGGGACGGAGACGACACCACCGAATCGCTAAAATACACCATCGAGAAGGTAAACTGCCTTGGCTGCTGTACGCTGGCCCCGGTTGTCCAGATCGACAACATCACTTACGGACACGTCACCACCAGCCACATCCCCGGTATCATCAAGGACTTCGAAAAGCAAAAAGACACCAGGGGAAAACACGTCTTCAAGGATAACGAAGGCAATGAAATCAAGGGAGAGATCCGGATCGGACTTGGTTCCTGCTGTGTTGCCAGTGGCAGTGAAGAAATCCGCAATGTCATCGAAAAGCAAATTGCCCAGAACAACCTTCATGTTAAATTGAAACATGTCGGCTGCATCGGGATGTGCCATCAGGTCCCGCTGGTCGAGATCGTGCCCACCGGTAAAGAACCGATCCTCTATTCAAAGGTAAAGCCCAAAGATGTCAAGGCCATCATCGATAAGCACTTCAAACCCGAAAGGAGCTTCAAGCGCCTGAAAAACCAGCTGTTCCATGCCGTAGAGAATATCCAGACCGACCACAACTGGGAAGGCATCGAGCGTTATTCCCTCGACATCTCCGAACACCATGTCTCCTCATTCCTGGGACGCCAGATCCCGGTCGCCACGGAATACCGCGGCATGATCAATCCCCTGGACATAGAGGAATATAAATCCAGAGGTGGCTTTGAGGCCGCCAAAAGGGCCCTCACCGAAATGCAACCCGACGAAGTGGTTGAAGAGATCCGCAAAAGCGGTCTTCGGGGCCGTGGTGGTGCAGGCTTCCCTACCGGCGTAAAATGGAAACTGGTTGCCGAACAAAAGAACAACCCGAAATATATCATCTGTAATGGGGACGAAGGAGATCCCGGCGCCTTCATGGACCGGATGCTGCTGGAGTCGTATCCCTACCGCGTCATCGAGGGCATGATCATCGCCGCCTATGCCAC
>JAUZOX010000690.1 GCA_030706265.1 Bacteroidota bacterium
ATCAGGTTTAATGAATTATAAAACCGGGTGAAAGAATAGATTCCGGTGAGATCGCCGTCCATATAATCCGAACGCAACAGCACCTGTTTATCACCGGTTGACAAAGCCTTGGTTTCCAGTATCAGGTTCTTTAACGGAAGCACATGCCCCTTTTCGGAATAAAGCGTGCTGTCAAAAACGATTTTACCCAGCAGGTTATCAAAGTTGTTTCCGGTAAAATTTAGGTTCATATGTGCACTCAGGTTTGCCGAGGTATCTCTTGCGATCAGGTTCAGCTTGGTCATCCTGGCATCCCTCAGCCTTGCGGTAAAATCAAATACGGGCAGCTTTTGGTTTAAATCGACCTTTCCGTTAAAATCAAGGTTCACCAAAGCATCCCGTATCGTTGCCAGCCCTTTGAACGCCTTTTGCTTTACAGCCCCGCTCAAGGTGATATTGTCAATCTTGTTGCCTTTAAATTCAAGTGAATCAAGCCGGCCGTCAAGATGAGCATCCAAATTGGCCAGGTCCACTCCCTGACCTTCAACCTGCAGGTCCATATTCAACCTCCCGATGACGTCCTGATTGGGAATCAGTTTGCCGAAATCGACCTTTCTCCCTTTCAGCTTCCCCTTATATGAGATATAGATCGGCTTTTTCCCTCTCTTTACAGAAAGGTCGGTTGAGAAATCCCCGGCATCTGTTTTATAATCCGCATATGAAACAAAATCATTATAAAAGCCGGTAAAAAAGCCCTTGATACCGATTGCCCCGATCCGGTCATACGTGGGCAACAACTCAATTGACTTTCCACCGGGTAACTTAATCTCACGGATATCTGAAATGGAAGATTTGAGCTCTTTGATCGAGAGATGGGCAAAGGTTTCATAAATATTGGGTAAACCGCTCAGATTGATATTCCCGTCAAAACGGGTGCTTTTACCGTATTCAAACTTGAAATCCTTGGCACGTAGGTTACTGATCTTTCCGGAGACCTCACCCTCAATCTTCAACAGGTCATCCATCCCTTTTAGATCGGGCGCAAAGAAACCGATATCCTCCATGTTTAAATGGGATGGCTCTATTTGGGAATGAATCTGAATATCGTCAATGAAATTGTTAAAAGCCTTTAAATCATGATAATCCAATTTCAGATTCATCTTGATATCGGATTGATTGGTGACAAAGTGAAGCTTCCGCGCCTCCAATACCTTTGGCGAAAACTTAAAATCGGTTCTGAATTCCTTTAAATCAAAACCACTCTTTTCATTGGTGGAAAGAGTACGGATCGTCCCGAAAACCGAATCCTTCTCCTTTCGCAAACCCCTTACACTTAAATTAATGTTTTTAAAACGAAGATTGTTAAAACAAATCCCCTTCGAAACAGTATCCGCAGTCTGATCCTGCAACATAAACCGGCAACCGACCAGATCCAATGACTTTGAAGAAACGTTCCACGGCTTTGAGGGTTTTACCGGGGGAGCTTTCTTCTGCGGGGGCGAAAAATAATTCACTAGAAAATCATAGTTCCAGGTACTGTCGCCAGCATACTTCACCAGCCTTATATCAGCTCTGACCAGCCTGACGGAATTAAATTTAATGGTCCGGTTGACAAGAATAAGCCGGTTAACGCCCAACACCAACTTATCCACATTAAGCAGGGTCTTGTGTTTCTGGTCGTTTACTTTCAGGTCTTCCAGTACCACATTAAAAAACCAGGAAATATCAACCCCTTTGATTGAAATTTCAGTCTTCAGCTCTTTGGATAAATAAGAGGTAATATGCTTAACCAGATATGTTTGCACGCCGGAGGAGCGGAATATACCATACAAAATGAATAGCAATAACACAACAATGTCCACAATTATATGAACCTTATCGTATCTTTTTTTGGTAACTTTGCCTTCTTCCTCTGGTTTGGAATTCATATTGGTTTTGGGTAACGAAGTAAAGAAACGGATGGTCCCCTAAACAGTTTACAAATATGGCAATTTTTTACCGGAAAAGCCAATATTTATTAATTATTAAGAGTTTTTGGCAGTGTACGGGACAGGTAGGATTAAC
>JAUZOX010000691.1 GCA_030706265.1 Bacteroidota bacterium
CCTGATCATACAAACAGCATCTATCGGAGATGTTATCTTATCGACTGCCCTGGCCGAAAAGCTGCATGCTTTTTATCCGGATGCCGCGATCGATCTACTGTTGAAGAAAGGAATGGAAACCTTGTTCAGCGGGCATCCCTTTGTCAGGAAAGCAATGTTTTGGGATAAGAAGAAAGACAAGTACCGGAACTTGTTTCGAATCCTGCTGCAGGTGAGGCACACCCGTTATGATGCCGTCATCAATGTCCAGCGATTTGCATCCACCGGCATCATCGCCGGGCTCTCAGGAGCAAGGATAAGGGCCGGATTCGACAAGAACCCTTTTTCTTTCCTTTTCAATGTAAGGATTAAGCATGTCATAGGACAGCAGTCGCTCGGACTGCACGAAACGCAACGCAATCAGGAATTGATTGCTTCAATCACCGATGGGGAACCCGCCCGTCCGGCATTATATCCCGAGCCAAAAGATTTTGAAGCGGTGAGCCAATACAAATCGGCTCCTTATGTCTGCATTGCCCCGGCTTCGTTATGGAACACCAAACAGTTTCCGGCCGAACGGTGGATCGAACTGATTTGTAAGTTTCCCTCCGACCTGGTGGTTTACCTGCTTGGCTCTCCGTCGGACGCTGCACTCAATCAAAGGATCAGGCGGGAAACGGGCAAAGGGAATATATTCGACCTTTCCGGAAGTTTGAGTCTGCTGCAAAGTGCCGCACTCATCAAAGATGCAAGGATGAATTACGTGAACGATTCCGCCCCGCTGCATCTTGCTTCGGCAATGAATGCCCCGGTAACGGCCATATTCTGCTCTACGATTCCCGAATTTGGTTTTGGTCCCTTATCCGATAAATCGACGATAATTCAAACCGAACAGCCTCTAACCTGCCGTCCCTGTGGGCTTCACGGGTATAATGCCTGTCCGGAGAAACATTTCAAATGTGCACAAACAATTCTTATAAATAGCTTGTTGAATACCCTCTATGAATGAACCTAAGCAATATGAGCAGGAATTATGGAGAGCCGTTGAGATACTGAAATCCGGCGGTACCATTCTCTACCCGACAGATACCATTTGGGGTATCGGTTGTGATGCAACCAATTTTGAAGCGGTTGAAAATGTTTATAAAATAAAACACCGGGTTGAAAGCAAAAGCCTGATCATTTTACTCGACGAGGTGTCGAAGTTATATGATTACGTCGAGAAGGTGCCCGACATTTCTATCGACCTGATCAATAGTCTTAACAAGCCCACAACCATCATTTATTCGAACGCAAAAAACCTCTCCCCTAACGTCATCGCTACTGACGGTTCCATTGCCATCCGCGTCACCAAGGATCCCTTTTGCCGCGACCTGATTAAGCTTTTGGGGAAACCCATCGTTTCAACCTCCGCAAACATTTCAGGTGATCCGAGTCCCGTAATATACAGGGATGTTCACGAGGATATCCTCAACGGGGTTGACTATGTTGTAAATCTTTATCAAAGCCGGGTGAACAGTTCTAAACCTTCCACCATCATCCGTCTGTTTGAAAACGGCGAATTCATCATTGTAAGGAATTAACGGCTTCATTCTCTTCGATCTTTCTTGACTTTATATTCTTTTTATCCGAAAATAATTTGTATTAAATCGGTCGTATGGAACTCGCATAAATGCATCCTTGGTCCAGGTTTAGGCGTAAGCATATTTGGTTCGATGACGTACGGGGTGTAGCGGTAACATTCTCGGTCCAAGTCCAGGCGTAAGCATATTTGGTTCAAGTTTAGGCGATAGCCGTAACTTGGACCAAATATGCGATTATGGACTTTTATAAGGATTGGAAATCGAGTATGAGATTGCGGGTCAAGCCAGCAATGACGTACGGGGTGTAGCGGTAATCCGGATTAAAAATAGACTTAGTTTGCAATTGATAAAAAGTGGAAAACCTCTGCCATACATGGTCCAAGTTACGGCTTGCGCCTAAATTTGAACCATGTATGGGCTTCATTCGCCCCTATCTTTCTTGACTTTATATTCTTTTCAATCTTCTTTGAACAAACA
>JAUZOX010000692.1 GCA_030706265.1 Bacteroidota bacterium
GGTTTATAGGGGGTTAGTCTTGGTATCCAGCGGGGAACGTACTTTTTATAAGCATTATATTCCTTACCGAATTTATACTTCAAAAGAGGTTCCTCAAGAAGAGAGAAATAAATATTGTTGATGATGAAGAATGCCAGATCCCATTCCAGTATATTCCTCGACATTAGGGCCAAGGCTTCTCCGGTCAATATTATTTGGACACCCAAAATCATTGGATTTCTCACGTATGCATAAATTCCGCTTACAACAAGTTTTTTGGTGGGACTCCAAGGTGCAAGGGTGCCTTTCCCAATCCGGATAAACATTGAAATGGTTACAACCATGAGATACAATCCCAGACCCATCAGGATAATTCCTGCAATTAAAGCTGCAATTGATTTTAGCCGAAGGTTATTTTCAATTGTATACGGGATTACAATTAAGACCGTAACAGGAAGAATCAAAGAAAAAATTTGTTCAAGTATTTTTTTCATCCGTAAATGATATGTATTAAATAGGTCGTATGGAATTCGCATGCAGGATTTTCATCGGTGCTTGTGTTTCCAAACATGCTCGTTTCATAATACGGATAGTTTGAAAAGAAAAACTTTTTACAAATGATTTCTATAGTTCATTCGGGCTCCTTAAATAGAAAGGAATAAATTAACTCTTCTTCAAATCGACCTTTACCCAGTATTCAGTAGGCTTTTGTGCAACGTAGCGCCTGTTCCTGTTAAACCTGTCAACCGGCTGTATGCGAGCTGAAGTGGTTGTCTTTGAAACATGACCACCCGATCCAAAGGTTCCACCTCCTCCTGAAGTCCCAAAAGTGTTGCCACTCTCAATCCTGTTTCCGTACCGGTCGCTTATCGGTGCATCACCCCTGGCATCTTTACCGGATATATCGGGAAAAGATCCGGATATAGTGGGCTGATTTTTTTCTGCCGTGACAATTCCAACGGATAATTTTGAAAGTGCAGGCAGTCCGCCTTTGGATATTCTTTCGATGGGTATGATCAGATCATACACGATGGCATTGCTCCTGCGTTGCGTAATGGAAACCTTGATGCCGCCATCATTCGATTTAACGGGAAAGCGAAGTATTTCGTCATGGTTATGGAAAATGGCTTCCTCTGGGATTTGAGGCAATAAGTCACTCAACTGAACATTATTCTTTTGAGATCTGTACGATTGGGTCATTATTTGGTCTGAAAACACCTGTTTCCTGTATAGCGGATATTCCAGGTATTCCTTCTCGTTCATCCTACCCTTTACATCAAAACAAACCCTTAAACCGGTCGAGACAATTTTATTTATTAAAGCATAATCGGTGGTAGTAAATTTAACATGGAGGTTGCTATTGTCATTATATATTTGATAATGAACATTTAAACCCTGGTCGAAATAAGGAAAATCATTGGATTTGCTTTTAGGTTCCCAGGAACTGCTGACGCTGTTCTTAACAGTCACACAGCCGAACAGAAGAATTAGAGGAATGAATATAAACTTGTGCATGAAATAGAATGTTTGATTAGTTAGACAAAAGTAAAATGAAAAGGTTTATTCAATGCAGGTTTCAAATGAATTTTCTTAAAGTTTTCTTACAGAATCCTCCTGATTGTTAAAGTTGCATTAATATTTCACCGAATAAGGAATTTTGAAATCAAGCAATATTTTGTTTTAAATAAAAAATATTATCATTGCATCGATAAATGAATCTGCGACACTACAATCAAAATCATACTTTATGATGCTTGAAAAATTTCTAATCACTATTAAACTCTAATAAAATGGAAAAAACTACAATTCGTCTGTTCTTGTTTGTCTTTTGCTTGTCCTTTAATCTGGCAACGTCGAAGGCATTATTTGCTCAGCCCGTATTAGAAACCGGAAGCCGGAAGCCAATGCCTAATGAGTGGATTGATAAAGATACACATCATAAAATAATCTGCCTATCCCGTATTGAAGGAAACAGCCTAAGCTTTTATTTCCATAACAATCCGTTTCTGCAGCAGTCTTCGAATGAAGGGGACCGGATGGTTTTTTATAATACCGGAA
>JAUZOX010000693.1 GCA_030706265.1 Bacteroidota bacterium
AAGGTGCACTCCTTTCATATACCAGTGTTAGGCACCGGTTTCACTGTAGACACACCTGCAAAAGTAGCTGTTTATGGCATTGATTCCGTGATTTCCTTAGCCGATGATGTGCTGATTGAAAAAATGCGGGAGATATACAGTCAGAAGTTTGATATTCCTTTTCAGGCCATCTCAGATGCGATTGATGATTTCAGGGCAAAAAGGATTACCGCATATTTAAATGTGATTGATAAAGTTGTCAGGCAAAAGTTTGAGGAGCTGAAGAACTCACTGCAAAAAAAAGGAAGTGAACTCGAAAAATACATGGACCTTTTGCCGGATATCTCGGCTTTGAAGCTGGAATATGAAAAGAAGTTAAAGGAATTTGGCCCCGGTCAGAAGATTCAACAATGGATCCAACAAAACCTGAAGATGGGATCGATTGATGTCAACATCATGACCAAACTGGATAAGGAGAACTATGAAGGCAATGAGAAACTGCCTGTTGAATACAACGACGCTCATGCTGCATTGCGTGGCTTTGCCATGAGTGATCTCGAATCCTCCATCATCCTTTCGGCCGGGATGAACCCCCGTCTGAGCAGTTATTGTGAAAAGTTTGAAGATTTCTATCCCGATGAGAAGGGGCACTTTCGCAAACAGATTATTCTCAAGGTTTCCGATTACCGTTCCGCCATCATTCAGGGCAAATTCTTCGCCAAGAAAGGGATCTGGATTTCCGAATTCCGGATCGAGTCCGGACTGAACTGTGGCGGCCATGCCTTTGCTACAGATGGCTATTTGATGGGGCCGATTCTGGAAGAATTTAAAGAGAACCGCCAGGCACTCATACAGGATATTTTTTCATTGTATGTCAAAGCTTTGTCAGATAAGGGACGACCGGTTCCAAAGACTCCTTTGCCCGTTAAAGTGACTGCCCAGGGTGGAGTGGGTACTTCAGCCGAACACAATTTCTTACTCGATTACTATCAGCTAGATTCAATAGGCTGGGGAACTCCTTTTTTGCTGGTTCCTGAAGCTTCCAATGTAGATCCGGATACGATCAAACTATTGTGCGACGCCAAAGAAGAGGACCTGTACATCAGCGGCGTATCCCCGTTGGGTGTACCGTTTAACAACGTGCGCAACAATACCAAGGACCTCGAAAAGGAGGCCAGGATCAAGGCAGGTCATCCCGGTGCTGTTTGTACAAAACGGTTCCTGGTTTCGAGCAAAGAATATGGTGATAAGGCAATGTGTACTTCCTCCATTCAATATCAGCGCAAAAAGATTGAAGCATTAAACGCCATGGGACTGGATCAGGCAGAATACGACAAACAATACCGGAAGATAACCGAAAAGGCCTGTTTGTGCCTTGGACTGGCCTCCTCGACATTGATCGTGAATGATCTTCCTGCGGAAAATGGCTCCCGTGGTGTATCGATTTGTCCGGGACCTAATCTTGCATACTTCTCAAGGGAGATGACGTTGAAGCAAATGGTGGACCATATCTATGGCCGTCAGAATGTCATCGAACGCACCGACCGGCCCAATCTTTTTGTGAAGGAGCTTTCGGTTTATTTCGATTTCCTGAAGAAGCAGATTGAAGACGAGGTCAAGCCCTTGGCTGAAACCACGGTCAGAAAGTACCAAAGTTTCAAGAAGAACATGCTGGCCGGAATTGAATATTATAAGGAGTTGTTCAAAGACCATCAGGACGATTATTATATCGTTTCTGCTGCTGATGTTTCTGATCTGAGTGCTTATGAAGATAAGCTGAACGATTTGATTTAACCCAGGGTTATCGTCTTTCTGCAAAGAAGAGGCTGGCCTGGACTTTTGAGACGCCCTATGAGGCAGGATCCCGGAATCGTATTTTCTCCACTATTTCTAATAATCCACTATTATTGTGTCTTCGGCTCAAAAGCCTAAAGGTTATCCGTATTTTGTAACATCATATAGATGATCTCGTGGCAATCAAAAGGCTAAAGGTTTCCCCCTACTTCGTTTCCGACAACGAATAAGGTTTGCTGTCCGGGCCGGTACCCCATTTCTTAT
>JAUZOX010000694.1 GCA_030706265.1 Bacteroidota bacterium
AGGCAATCCCAATGCCTGGATCAAGTTATGGAAGCACCATGCCGCACAGGACAAGGCGGACGAGCTCAACCGTATAGCCCGTGAGCGTGGGGAAAGTTTTCTGAACCTGTATGGTGGAAAAATCTCGTCGGAATGGATGCTGCCTAAAATCTGGCAGGTCATCGATGAGGCCCCCGAAATCTATGCAGCTGCCGATCGCTTCATGGAAGCCGCCGACTGGGTTATCATGCAGCTGACCGGCAACGAAAGAAGAAATGCCTGTACAGCTGGCTATAAAGCCATCTGGCACAAGAAGAATGGCTATCCTTTAAAGGATTTCATGAAGGCACTGCATCCCGGACTTGAAAATGTAGTAGCCGAAAAGTTATCGACCAATCTGTATCCCGCAGGACATAAAGCAGGAGAAATCACTCCCGCAGCTGCCAGGTTAACCGGCTTGGCACCGGGCACCGCTGTTGCCGTAGCCAATGTGGATGCGCACGTTTCTGTTCCGGCCGTAGGCATTACCACTGCCGGTAAGATCCTGGCCATTATGGGGACTTCGACATGCCACATGCTTTTGGGCAACGAAGAGCACATCGTTCCGGGCATGTGTGGAGTGGTTGAAGATGGTATCCTCGAAGGTTTTCAGGGTTATGAAGCCGGTCAGTCCTGCGTCGGAGACCATTTCCAATGGTTTGTAGAAAACTGCGTTCCGGAGTCCTATGAACAGGAAGCCAGGGAAAAAGGCATCGACATCCATCAGCTCCTCACTGAAAAAGCCGCTGCACTCGAAGTGGGAGAAAGCGGACTCATTGCCCTGGACTGGTGGAACGGAAACCGCTCCGTGCTGGTAGATGTGGATCTGACGGGACTCATGATCGGGATGACCCTTCAAACCAGACCGGAAGAAGTGTACAGGGCACTTGTAGAAGCGACGGCTTACGGCACCAGGATGATCATTGATACGTTCAGGCACAATGGCGTTGCGATCGATGAGTTTTATGCTTGCGGCGGAATCGCAGAAAAAAATTCCCTGATCATGCAGATTTATGCTGACGTCGTCAATATGCCAATAAAAATTTCCGCCTCATCGCAGACACCAGCACTCGGATCTGCTATCTTTGCTGCACTTGCAGCCGGTAAAAAACACGGAGGGTACGATACGATTGAGGAAGCCGTCAAGGCCATGGTTCAAAAAGAAAAGGCCACTTATTATCCTAACGCCAGTTCGGCCAAGGTTTACGACGAACTCTACCAGGAATATGCCCTTCTTCATGATTATTTTGGACGTGGTGAAAATCCGGTCATGAAAAAGTTGAAAAGAATCCGCAAACAAGTAATTTTGAAACGCAATGGACACCAATAATTACTTATAAAATATCACAACCAACATGAAAACAATTTTACATCAATCCATTTATGTGCTTTTTGCAGTGCTGCTACTTGCAGGATGCAATAAGGGCGGTCCCTCCATCACGAAAGATAGCTTCGGCAAAATGAAGGACGGACGTGAAGTTTCCATCTTCACCCTTGTAAATGCCAAAGGCTATAAAGTTCGTATCACAAACCTTGGCGCAAAAATCGTTTCGCTCGAAGCACCTGACCGGAATGGTAAGGCTGCCGATGTCGTTTTGGGATATGACAAACTCGATCAGTACCTGGTTGGTGACAAGTTCTACGGTTCAACTGTAGGCCGTTATGCAAACCGGATTGCAAAAGGCCATTTCAAACTCGATAACGTTGAATACACCCTGGCCATCAACAATGCGCCCAACAGCTTACATGGCGGACCTTTCGGTTTTCACAGCGTTCTCTGGAATGCAGAAGTCGTTAAAACAGGAGATTACCCATCACTCAAGCTGACCTACCACAGTCCCGACAAAGAAGAAGGCTTCCCAGGGAATATGGATGTTACGGTTATCTACACCTGGACTGCAGACAATGCCTTAAAGATCGACTATGAAGCAACCTGTGATCAAAACACCGTTTGCAACCTCACCAACCATGCCATCTTCAACCTGCGTGGTGCCGGAAATGGAGACATCCTGTCA
>JAUZOX010000695.1 GCA_030706265.1 Bacteroidota bacterium
GCTTATCTATTTTCCACAGGAATATTCAAACAATCACCGGGGACAAACCAAACAGGAGGCGATCCACAATGGCGACATCTGTGCCGTCCCGGGTTGGAGTGTGGGTCTGGTTGAGCGTTCCCCGTTCATACCACTACCGGGCCAGGGACTAACTTTGGGAAACAGGAAACAACTTGAAATCGGTTCTTCGCCCCGTGAATACTTGCAAACATTGCGATCCGAAGCTTATCATGGTGAGACCGGGAAGACAATCGAAGATTTTATCACCAGTTTCCTGACCAACCTTGAAACGAATAACGAAGTCAGCAATGATGTTCATGATAAAAACGCATTATGGTGCCTTGGTCAATATTTGGAAATTCCCTATGCCGAATTGGTACCGACCGCCCGATGGTTCAGAGGTGTGGGCAGGATACGGTTGGATTTGCATCGTACCGGAAATAAGCTTTGTACCAGCCGTTGGGGCGCCTCTACCATCATACGGCTTCATAAGTCTTAATTCTTTTTCGCTTATTTTTTTTACCATAAATTCTTTTGTCCATCAGTTAACGCGGTCAACCTTTTTTAACTTTAGCACTACTGTCTTCTTAGCAACAATCCATCTGGTTTGTCTGACGTTATTGCTTCAAACTCACATTATAATCTGATTCATGCACACACCGGATAAAAATCAAGACCACCACCAATGTCATTGTTAAAGCCAAATTCAAAGTGCAGGGTATCCCTCGCGGGCGGCAAGGACCGGAAAACAGCCTCAGATCACCCCAATACCCTCCTTCTGTACCCCTTTAAGGCAGGGAATATTGGGGGCAGACTGGTATTTGACTTGTAACTACACCCTGTTTCATAAGTATTTACTCTCTCTCCATGTGAACCAGTGAAATAGTTTGGAGTTGCCTGTTAAATACCAGTCAAATGCCAGTTAGTGTAGAAATAAGGGAGAATAAAGGGAGGATAGTCTGCTGATGATATGCCTGTTTTCAAAAGTAAGTCATTTTAAAGAATCCATTGTTACGGTTAACCACAAAAGTATATATAGCGGAAATTAATGATCATGGAAAGAAGCATCCTTTTTCTGATTTTCAGCATCCCCATCATAGTTTTTTCCCGGAGAGCACTATTCAGCATCAGAAGTCATGGCTTTTACCGGTTCTTAAGTTGGGAGTGCATCCTATGGATTTTTATAGCAAACTATACCTGCTGGTTTGATGACCCTTTTGCTGTTCATCAACTTATTTCCTGGATCCTGCTTTTCATTTCCGTTTACCTGGTAACAGCCGGAGCACTTATGCTGAAAAGATTCGGGAAACCAGAAAGAATCAGGAATGACGACACCCTCTTTCATTTTGAACAAACCACAGTATTGATAGACACGGGAATCTATAAATACATCCGGCATCCGCTTTATTCCTCATTGCTTTTCCTGACCTGGGGAATCTGTTTAAAACATCCAACCATCGAACTATTGATTGTCTCGCTCCTGTCGAGCTTTTTCCTTTTGCTGACAGCCCTTTCAGACGAGAAGGAATGTGTCGGATACTTTGGTGCTAAATACACCGAATACATGAAAAGGACCAGGAGGTTTATACCTTTTATATTCTAATCTTCCATAATACAATCATAAAAACGTATTGCATTGATTCCCGGCAAGCCCCCTGATGAACCATCTTGGTCCATGTTTAGGCGTAAGCATATTTGGTTCAAGTTTAGGCGATAGCCGTAACTTGGACCAAATATGCGATTACGAACTTTTATAAATACCGGGGGACTGGGAGATTGCGGATCGGGCCCGCAATGACGAACAAGGCAAAATTCTTTTTAGTTCAGGTTTAAGCACAGCGGTAGCCCCATACATGGTCCAAGTTACGGCTGTCGCCTAAACTTGAACCATGTATTGAGTTACCGCTATCACCTAAACCTAAACCAGGTATCCGCCAAACATGCTCTAAATGTACTGGAAGATATTTATCTTACAATTGTTTGAACAGGCTCACATCTTCAAGCTTATCACTCATCACAACGGA
>JAUZOX010000696.1 GCA_030706265.1 Bacteroidota bacterium
CGATACCCGGCCCGTTGCCGTTGCCTGAACCGCCACCCGTTCCATTACCGGAACCTCCACCGTTTCCGCTACCCGGGTTTCCTTTATATATTTTGCTACCTGCAATACCGCCGGCGACACCCTGATCGCCAGGTCGGCCGGTAATACCCTGGCTTGCTCCCGGTTTTGAGGGACGCCGATACATTGCATTTGGATTGATTACCGGTTCAGGTTTCGATTCAATAATTTTCCGGGTTGGTTTCTCGGTTATCTTGATTCGGGTTGCTTCTCCATTGTCATTCGCAAGCAACTGTTCACCACTGGTCTTAGAACGAATGGCCCTGACATCTCTATTCAGTTCTACAGGTTTTGAGGGCGTTTTAATATTGGGAACAGCAATTTTTTCGGGTTGAATATCGCCCACGCCCTCTTCGGAATTACCCAGGTTTACTTCAACTGACATTCCTCCCCCACCCGGATTTTCAGGAAATGGAGGAATAGGCGTGACCAACATGATCCACTTTAATATGAAATACAGTGCAACATTAAACGATATCGTTCCAATCAATGCCCACAACCGGTATCGCGATTCCTGATTATTGCTTGCTTGCTGTTCCATGTGGAGTTTTGGTTGCCAAAATCATTTTAACCTTCAATTTGTTTCCAATTTGAAGCACATTCACCAGATCCTGAACAGTCAAACTGTTATCGCACCGAATAATCACAATTGCATCAGGGTTTTTAGCCACTCCGGACTGCAATGATGATTCGAGCTGATCGGAAGGAACAGGCTTATTATCAATATAATATTGCAAGTCTTTGGTAATTGACAATACAACTTCCTTTTTATGGATCGATTGATTATTTCGCGAGCTTGGCAACGTAAGTTTGATAACATTGGGATTGAGCAGGGTGGAAATGATCAGGAAGAACAACATCAGGAAAAACATGATGTCATTCATTGCCGAAGTACTCACTTCTGCTGTAATCTTGCTTTTTTTTCTTAGGTTCATTTTACCGGCTCTTGAATCATATCAATAAACTCCATCGTATCCTGTTCCATCTTTTGTACCTGCCGGTTAATCATTATATTGAGCCAATGATAACAAATAAATGAAAACATGCCAATCAACAAACCAGCGGCACTGCATACCATTTTTACGTATAATCCGGACGAGACACTCGTTATGCTGACATCACCGGCCAAAGAAATGTCGTGAAAAATCCGGATAACACCTATAATCGTACCAACAAAGCCAAACATGGGGGCAATCCCGGCAATAATTGAAAGGATGGACATGTTTTTTTCGAGCTTATACACTTCAAACTTCCCCACTATTTCGATGGAATCTTCAATCTCCTTGAGCGGTTTTCCCAGCCGTTTTATTCCTTTTTCAACCAACCTTGCAGAAGGAGAATATGATCGTCTGCAATACTCGATGGCTGATTCAATGCGGCCGGCGTATATGCTGTCGCGAATATTGTCCAGAAAATTCTGTTCCACTCTGGATGCCCTGCGGATTACAAGATAACGTTCTATAAATATATATACAGCTATTACCGTCATCAGGGCCAATGGCCACATTAAAGGGCCACCCTTTAAAACCATGTCCCACACAGAAATTGAAGACTCGGTCGGAGGTGCAGATACAACGGGCAAACTTTGGGTGACCTTATTTGCGCTGTCTACAACAGTAGTTGCCGTATTCGTTACTTGAAGCAGAATTGCGGATATCATGATAGTTTATTTTTTTTGTAAATTTATAGATAATAGGAGTTACTTTTAGCAAAGATTAAGCCAAAAGTACCTTCAGGAGATTACGAAAATCAATAGAAAGTAAAAAGTCCGAATTATTTATGATTTTAACGATCGGGTCATATAATCTGGTTTATATTATTCTTCGATTCTAAGGATGATCTTACCGGCAGTTTTATTTTCCTCAACCAACCTATGAGCCATTGCGGCTTCATGCAAAGTGAAAATTTTATCTACGACAGGTCTTAACGAACCATCTTCAAATAAATGTCTTGCGTATTTCCAAAA
>JAUZOX010000697.1 GCA_030706265.1 Bacteroidota bacterium
ATTATCATTTAAATGAACGTTATAACCTAATCATTTTATAAATTTCTATAATAGTCTATTCAACTTTAATCAAAACTGAGCGCTCCGTTTTTAAAGATCCGGAGAGCATCGTCTTCGGCTGAATATACAAAACGCGGTTGTTTATGAGAGCACGCACCAGGGAAGAGCATGACTGATTCAAGCATCGCTTCGACTGGCGATTTCATTTCTGAAAGTCCCAAACGCATTGCTATTGCTGCCAACTGCTCAAACCCACTCATTTCGACGTCGGATTGAACCTGGCGATTTACCTGTTGAATTATTTTCTGAGAATTGGTATAGGTACCTCCACTTTCAAAGATATAGGTAGCAGGCAAGACCAGTTCTGCCAACTGCGCAGTCGGTGTAAGGCAGAAATCCTGGACCACTGAAAATTCGGCTTTTGAAATGTAGGATGCCATTTGCTCCTTATCCTTCAAAGCATTGCCAATGGGATCTTCGCCCAAAATGAAAAGATTTCGGGGAGAAGCGTTTAAAACAGTCGATATGTCTGATGTTCCTTTAGCTGGAAGTTTCCGGACGCCCCAAGTTGTTTGTGTTTTTTGTAAGAACTCTTCATCGTCAACATCAACGCCTCCCTGACCATAAGCCGGATGAATTCCCATATCAATCAACCCCTGCGAATTAGCAGACTCTTTAATGGCTATAAGTCCGTCGGCTATACGCCCCATTTTCCCTGTCAGCATAGCCATATGGCGTATCTCACTACAGGTATTCCCGGACAGTTCTTCTTCAGCAAAAATAAATGCAGATTTCCCCGACGATACGAGGGTATTGACAAATCCTTCTATATCCGCAAGTGAAGTACCAGTTTGATGCAAATGAAGATCGATGCTCTCAGCAAGCAGGTTTTCATTATAAGATGAGAAGTCAAGACAGATCTCTTCTGAGAACAATTTATCGGACCTTCTGCTTTCGATCAGGTTGCGATTGGCTAACTTCAGGAATGAATAAAGTGAATGAGCCATATATTTTTCATCGGCAACATTCCCAATCTCTCCTTTCCAGGTCTGCGAAATCCAAACGATTTTTACATTTTGCTCCCTCTTTGCCTGTTGTACCAGATGCCATACAAAAGGATTTGCTACAGGCAGACTGTCGCCAAAGAGATAGACCACCTGTGTATCCTGGATTTCGGCAAATGGAATATTGGCTTTTGAATTGAACAGGTACCCTTCACCACGCCCCAGATAATGAAATGAATTAAGATTATTGGTTCCAACTGCAGCACGGGCAATTTTCTGAACAAGGTACAATTCCTCGTTACTCAAACGGGCTCCAGCAAAGAAGACATTTTCTTCCGGTTTCACCTCTTTTATATGTTCTTCGATCAATAAAAAAGCCTCATCAAAAGTTATCCTGCGAAATCCCATGCGGGTCTTTAGCATAGGTTCTGTCAACCGGTTCGGATTATCGATATGCCGAAAGCCTTTTGCTGCACGGAGGCACACAAAACCATCGCTATTTACCACTCCTTTGATTCCTTCTATGCCTGGGCCTAGAGTTTCATCTTGATTAAATTCGACACTACAACCCGAAGAACAGCAATGACATATCGTTTGAATTTTCATTTTAGATCCGATCAATAATTTGGGGTGTAAAGTTAGAAAAAACATCAGCGCGTCCACCTTATTCCGTGAATATGAATTTGCAGGATTGTAATCGCAATTTGTACTTATATAATATCTTCTTAACTTTGCAATCACTTAGCTGGAAAATTTATTCTTCTATTATAATTTTAACATTAACAAATTATCCCTATGATTCTAGGAATCCTTAAGGAGCCTGATTTTGAAAATAGAGTATCACTGCTTCCGGAAGGAGTTGCTGAATTACTGAAACTCAAAGTACAGTCTCTGGTAGAACAAGGCGCAGGTGTACGTGCGTATGCCTCAGATGATGAGTATCGGAAAGCCGGTGCTGAAGTGGTAAGCCGAAATGAGATTTACGAAAAGGCAGAAGTTGTACTTACCATTCACACTCC
>JAUZOX010000698.1 GCA_030706265.1 Bacteroidota bacterium
CATATATCAAGCAATTTACAAGGGATGACAAGCCTTTCTTTTTATATGTCGCAGAAAATGCACCTCATTGGCCCTTAATGGCTTTGCCGGAAGACATTGCCAAATACAAAGACACTTACAAGGTGGGCTGGGATAGCATTCGCGTTGCACGTTACAAAAGGATGGTGAAACTGGGGATCATCGATCCTAAGAAAGCGCCGCTTCCAGGTCGTGTGAACGATGATCTAAAATGGGATGACAACCCCGATAAGGAATGGGATGCAGCAGCCATGGCGGTGCATGCCGCCATGATCGACAGGATGGACCAGGGCATTGGCCGAATCTTAAAGGCACTGAAGGAATCAGGCCAGATCGACAATACGCTGATCGTATTCTTAAGCGACAATGGAGCCAGCAGTGAAATCTGTGCCAACTTTGGACCCGGCTTTGACCGTCCGTCAGAAACCAGAAAGGGAGAGAAGATGATCTATCCCCGAAATAAGAAGGTGATGCCCGGCCCTGAAACCACCTATGCTTCCATAGGTCCAAGATGGGCAAACGTAGCAAACACGCCCTACCGTTACTGGAAGACAGAGTCTTATGAGGGTGGCATTCACACTCCGATGATCGCCTTTTGGCCAAAGGGGATTACCGTTCCCAAAGGATCTCTGTCGGATCAGTTGGGACATGTCAAAGATTTCATGGCAACGTTTGTGGAGCTGGCTAAGACAAAATATCCGTTGAAATACCGTGGACATCAAATCACGCCCATGCAGGGCAAGAGCCTGGTGCCTTCCTTCAAAGGTGTCGTGAAATCCGAAAATGAGCCGTTGTTTAATGAACATTTTGGCGCAAGGTATGTCAGGAGTGACGGCTGGAAATTGGTTTCACTGGCCAAAGACACCACCTGGCACTTGTACCAGATCAATAATGACCAGACCGAGATAAATGATCTGGCTAAACGGTATCCCGAAAAGGTGGCGGAGATGAGTAAGTTATGGTTTGATTGGGCAAACAGCAACAAGGTGTTTCCAAAGCCCGGTCATAAATAACGAGTCACTATCTGGCTCCCCATATTCTGTTGACTTTTAATTTTCAATAGATTAACTTTGTGTGGAGGCAGCGGATTTTATCTTTGGAATGGTTCCGGCGGCCTGACTTAATATTGGAGGTAGCGTTCAGTAAATTTTTAATCGTATAAAACAGATAAAATGAATCGCAGAAATTTTATTAAGGTGGTCCCCGTCGTGGCATTTGCAGCAGCTTCAACCTCAGCTTTTACCATGGGCACATCCGGGACAAAAGAACTTCAGACGATCATTCTTCCTCAACCTGAAAAGGAGGGGGGCAAATCTGTCCTGGCCTCTCTGCAGGATCGAAAGACCATTCGCAGCATCAGCTCGAAAGAACTGCCTATGCAGGTAATCTCCAATCTGCTGTGGGCCGCTTTTGGGGTAAACCGCGATTCAGGCCCAATGGGTAATAAAGGGAGAACCGCTCCATCAGCCAGTAACTCTCAGGAAATCGATCTTTATGTGGCGTTGCCTGCAGGGGTCTATCTTTACGATGCGATAAGTCATTCTTTGGTTCCGGTAGTGGAAGGCGATTTTCGGGCAAGGGCCAATCGTAGAGGTTCATCAACAGCACCATTGAATATTTTTTATATCGCCGACCTTAGCCGTTACGATCAGGGACCTTCACAACCGGACCGTTCAATAGGAGATCCTGAAGTGCAGAAGTCATACTACTATGCAGACACCGGTTTCATTGCCCAAAATATATATCTGTTTGCCGCCTCGTTTGGTCTGGCAGCCTGGTTCCATAACTGCGACAAGGTGAATCCGGTGAATGAGTTTAAACTCAAGCCAACCCAAAAAGTGTTGTTTGCACAAACGGTTGGATACCCCGGTTAATATTCTTCGCATTTTGTCTTGTGACCTGATATCTCAAGCTGGTTCTTTTTCCTTAAATATCCTGGAAACATTCATCACTTTAAAAAACTTAAAAATCACAAAGGACATGAATGAAATAAA
>JAUZOX010000699.1 GCA_030706265.1 Bacteroidota bacterium
ACCACATTATTTAACCTTGGGAGTTTCCCGGGGTTTTTCTGTTTTAGGCTTTTTCTTCATCCTTGCTGATCTTTTGAGGAATCGCAACCTGTTTTTATTCGGCAAGGAGCTAAAAAAGATAACAGAAATGCAATGTCCTCCTTTCTGCCCTTCGGAAATGCATGGGAATACAGAAATTGGAGACATCGCAGAAATCCCCCGGGGATAAGATCAAAAAGCACAACAAATTTTCCTTACCCCTTATAAAAATTAACAGAAGTGTTGAAATTTACGCTATTTTTCAATTCCTTGTTAAGGGGCGATTTTATCATCAAGTACCATAGAGAAGATGATTACTTTTGCAAAGAAAGTTAGTATCACAAAGAATTGAAAGGAACCGTATGACAAAGAACAGATTTCCAGGCAAGCAGGGACTTTACGATCCTTTGAATGAACACGATAGCTGTGGAATTGGGTTTGTTGCCCATATTAAAGGTATAAAATCAAACGAGATTATCCGTCGCGGTCTCGAGGTCCTGAAGAACATGGACCACCGTGGCGCTACCAATTCGGATAATACTTCGGGCGATGGTGCCGGTATTTTAATCCAGGTACCACATGATTTTATCGTAAAACAAGGTATCGCTGTTCCTTCACCGGGTAAATATGGCACCGGGCTTTTATTTCTTCCTGGGAACCCGGAGGAAGCCAGGCTCTGCGAAGCCGTCCTGGAACATCATTTTAAAGAAGAAGGGCTGGAACTGATCGGTTACAGGGATGTACCCGTTGACAGTTCGGTGGTTGGAGAGATCGCACGTGGCTCGGAACCTGTCATCAGGCAGGTCTTCGTTAAGGCTAATCTTGAACAGGATGCACTGGAAAGGAAGCTTTACATCGTGCGTAAGCTGACCGAGCAAGAAATCAGAGAGTCTTCGTTGAAAGAAAAGGATTGTTTTTACATTCCCAGTCTTTCGACAAAAGTTTTGATATATAAGGGGATGCTTACCCCCGAACAATTAAGGACCTATTTTCTGGACCTGAAGGATCCCGAGATGCGCAGCGCCATTGCCCTGATCCATTCACGCTTCAGCACCAACACATTCCCAACATGGGATTTGGCACAGCCATTCCGCATGATGGCGCACAACGGTGAAATCAATACGATTACCGGTAACCGCCTATGGATGCATGCCCGTGAGTCGTTGCTCAAGTCGGAGATATTCGGTGAGGACCTGAAGAAATTGCTTCCGGTGATCGAGCCTGGCAAGAGTGATTCGGCATCCCTGGATAATGTGCTGGAGTTTCTGCTGATGAACGGGAGGACGATTCCTCACGCGCTTTGCATGCTGATTCCGGAATCGTTCAACGATAAAAATCCTATTCCCAATAGCTTAAAGGCTTTCTATGAGTATCAGTCTACACTGATGGAGCCCTGGGATGGTCCTGCTTCTATCGTCTTCTCGGACGGCCGTTATATCGGAGGTACGCTTGACCGGAATGGCTTGAGGCCTTCGCGTTATGTCATTACAAACAATGACATGATCGTCATGGCTTCGGAAGTCGGAGTCCAGACCTTTGCTCCGCAGGAAATCAAAGCCAAGGGCCGTCTCCGCCCCGGTAAATTATTATTGGTGGATACCCAGCTGGGAATCATCATTCCGGACGAAGAGGTCAAGGCTGAACTGACAAGGCGCTATCCATACAACAACTGGTTGCGGGACAACCGCATCGAAATTGAAGACATCGTCGTAAAACAACGGGTTCCTTCTTCGATGGGAAATGAGTTTCCGATATACGCCCGTGTATTCGGATACGCCAAGGAAGACATGAAAGACATCATCCTTCCCATGGTCCGGGATGCCAATGAGCCGACAGGTTCAATGGGGAACGATACTCCGATGGCCATCTTCTCCGAAAAGCCGCAACGCTTCTTTAACTATTTCAGACAGATATTTGCACAGGTTACCAATCCTCCCATCGATCCGATCAGGGAAGGGCTCGTGATGTCGCTGACCA
>JAUZOX010000007.1 GCA_030706265.1 Bacteroidota bacterium
CATGCCATCGCCAGAGTCACCAACGAACTTGATCACCACGTCGTCTCGTTCTACAATATTCTTGCTTACCATAAATAAATTCATTTTAATTAAATATACAAAGGTAGCTCAATTCTTGAATTGTCAATAGTAATTTCAGGATTTTTAACAGGCTGTTATTAGTCGAATTAGACGCAAATAAACAACTTTTTATGAACGATATTCCCACTCTTGAAAAATTAAATAATAGCCAATTTTTCGGGCGTTCCTTATTTATATAACAAAAAAATAACCCGTTTTCTGACGATAAAACGATGTATTGAATTATATTTGCAGAAAATATCAATCGAATTATTAACACTAAAAACCAGTAATCATGGCTTATGTAATATCAGATGATTGTATAGCTTGTGGTACTTGCATTGACGAATGCCCGGTAGAAGCAATTTCAGAAGGCGACATCTATAAAATTGATCCGGATGTTTGTACTGATTGTGGTACATGTGCTGATGCTTGTCCAAATGAGGCAATTCATCCTGCATAATTAACACTCATTAAAGAAAAAAGGCTTGATTCATAATGAACCAAGCCTTTTTTCTTTTTATCCGGGTAGAACGCGCACAAGTTAAATCCAATCAACCTTCTCTTTGTGCAAGGTAATGAGCAACCCCTTCGTGGGTTTCTTTCATGGTATCTTCGCCCTTATGCCAATTTGCCGGACATACTTCTCCATTTTCTTCATAGAACTGCAAGGCGTCTACCATTCGCAACGCCTCATCTATGCTGCGGCCAAAAGGAAGGTCGTTTACAATCTGATGACGAACCATGCCTTGCTTATCAATCAAAAATAATCCACGGTACGCAACCGGTTCACCTGAAAACGTTGAATTTCCTTCTTCATCATAGTCAGACTCTCCGGCAAGGACATCGTAGTTTTCTGAAATTGTCTTCGAAAAATCTGAAACCAATGGAAACTTAACCCCTTTTATACCGCCATTTTTACGCTCGGTGTTTAACCATGCCCAATGTGAAAACTTGGAGTCGACGGAGCAACCGACAACGGCAACATTGCGTTTTTCAAATTCAGGTAATTTATCCTGAAATGCAATGATTTCTGTTGGACATACAAAGGTGAAATCCATTGGGTAAAAAAAGAAAATCACTTCCTTTTTACCGATAAACTGCCTTAGAGAAAAATTTTCAACAAAATCTCCACCATTAACTACTGCATTTGCCTCAAAATGAGGTGCTTTTTTACCTACTAATACTGACATGTTTTTAATTTTTAATTATATAAAAAAATTATACAGCAAGGTAACAAAGAAATGGATAGAATGTTGTAGGAATTTATAGTAAATTTTAGCTGTTTCCACTCTTTAGTTTAGCTGTCTCATTTCCAATGGATCAACAATAATCTTTTCGTTTTTCGTAAAATCAAACAAGGTAAGTTTTCTGATTTCGAAATAGTTACGCCAGTAAGTACGCAATGCATCAAAATAGCCTCTTCGTGCATTATCCTTTTCACTTTGAGCAATGTTTAAATCCGTTATGGCTATTTTACCGATCATATAACGTTGTTTGGTCACCTCGTAACGCTTTTCGGCTACCGTATCTGTCTTTGCCGCAATTTGTACCTGGCTACGTTGATTGTTAAACTGCATTACTTTTAAATACACTTCCTGTTTGAAGTCAATGATGCCCTGTTCAACTGAAGATTTTTCCATTGCCTGATTGGACTCGGCAACTTTTACACGCCCCTTCGCCTGCCCCCAATCAAGAATAGGAATTTGCAAACTTACCGTGAGTTGTTGCAAATCCCTTGGATTTTGATAGGCATTTGCCAGTTCCGGTGCACTCTGTGTTGTACCGTACAATGCAACGAGATTGGCTGAAAAGCCACTGTTTGCCCTTGCCTTTAATACATTTTCCTGCGCTTCCAATAGCCTTCGCTTAAAGTCCAGATAACCAGACCTGTTTTCCTCGGACTGTTCAATGGCTTTATCCGATTCGATTTTCATACTGGATGTCGTTGTAGGTGGGATGAGTTCAATAGCGACATCGTCCTGTAACCTAAGATAAGATTTAAGGCTAAAAATTTTATTCTCCAGATCAAGTTTCACGTTCTCAACCTGGCTTTGAGCCGAAAGCAGCTGCAATTCCAACTGCAACAAATCATTTTCAGCCAACGTTCCAATATTAAACCGCCCTTTCGCAATCTTATACAATGTGTCGTTATTGGCAAGGTTGGTCAGTTGTATTTTCATGCTGATCTGGGTAGAAAGCAGATCAAAAAACATACTGACCGCAGTGAGTGCAATTTGCTCCCGGTCTTCGACTAACCTACGTTCAGCCTCCTGGTAATAGAGTGGCTGAATATTTCGTTGCCATTTAAAATCGTTAAATTTAAACAAGGGCTGCCTGATACCAAAAGTTACAGGGTTTGTTGCATAATTTGTCGATGAATTGACTTGCTTGATATCGAGACGTTGAAGGTCTGAAGTCATGAAAAGCTGTCCACCGGTAAACGACAGATTTTGTGTAGCGGACAAACCCAGCGATGATGTAGTCTGTTGCAACGGTATAAATTTAACCGTTCCATTTTCCTGTGTTACCGGCTGAATGCTCTTTGAATATCTGGGCAATGTGGCACTTAGTGATACTCCCGGCATAAATCCTGCCTTAAATGAACGGTATTGCCAATAACTTCCAAGATAACGGTTTTTAGCCTGCAAGGCATCAGGAGATTGTTTTTGAGCAATATCAATTACTTGATCAAGTGTGAGCCGCATTGTTTGGCGTTGGGCAAATGTAGCTCCTGAAATAAAGAATATGAACAGACCGGAAACGAGATATTTTATTTTCATCCGTAAATCGTAAATAATTTGTGTTAAATAGGTCTTATGAAACTCGCATGCAAGATTTTCATTCTTGTTTGTGATCTTCAATCATGCGCGTTTCATAATAGTAGTAGAAACAGTGTTATTCATAGCGTAAAGAAGAAACAGGATCCTGCATTGCAGCCCGTCGGGCTGGCATATAACCAAAGATGATACCTATGGAAGCCGATACCCCAAAAGATATGGCAATAGAAGACAATGACACAATAGTTTGTATTCCCGTAAACTGTGTTATAATTTTTGCAATAAGGATTCCCAGGAGTATTCCGATCAAACCTCCTATTACGCTTATGATCATTGCTTCAGAAATAAACTGCATGACGATATCGGATCGGCGGGCACCAATACCCATGCGAATACCTATTTCCTTTGTTCTTTCCATCACCGATGCAAGCATAATGTTCATGATACCGATTCCGCCGACAATAAGAGAAATCCCGGCAATAGCTCCAAGAACAATATTGAAAATATCCTTGGTGCGTTGCTCCTGTTTAAGCAATAATTCCGGAACCTTGATATCGACATCTTCGTTGTTTCCATGGCGACGTTTAAGCATTTTGGTCAGGACTTCGTTCGTGGGTCCCAATTGCGAACTTTCTTTTACCTGAACAACAATTTTATCAATCTGATCATTGCTCTTCTCATCGCCTGAATTGGGTTTAAAGTTCATGTTGAGAATCATTTGTGCAGCACGACTACCGGTCACCCGATAACCGCCACCGCCCCTGATTGTCCCAATATCAGTAAACGATCTGTCCAAAAAACGAAGTAAAATGGCCTTAAGTGGAATAAAAACTGTTTTTTCGCTATCGGTGATGCCTAATTTATTCTTTTGAGTGGTATGGATCACTTGTTGTTTTATCACACCGATAACCTTAAACCAGACACCGCCACATCGCAGGAAACTACCAATTGCATTACCCTTGTTGAAAAATCTGGATTCTATGGATGGTCCTATAATACAAACCGGACTCCCTTTTGCTATATCCGTATCGGTAAACATGGAGCCTTTTGAAAGGCCGATATTGAATACTTTAAAGTATTCATTGGTAACACCGGTCAGTTTTCCGTCTCCTTTTGTTCCTTGTTGAACAAAGTCAACATTATAGGTAATTTCCGGACTGACTCTTAAGACCGTAGGAATAATCGCTCTTATGCTCTCCGCATCTTCCAATGTCAGGCCAGGTGAAAAAGTTGAATTGCTTTTATCTTTTTCAGAGGAGGCAGCTTTATTGTCTGAAGCTGCTTGTTGCTGTTGGTTGCTATTATTTGACGAATTGGCATCATCCTGAGTTGTATTGACTTCGAGCGGCTGAACGATAATATTGTTGACACCCACCATCTTGATCTGATCAAGAATCTCTTGCCTGGCACCATTCCCAATAGCCAGCATTGAAATTACGGCGGCAACACCAAAAATAATACCTAAAGCAGTCAGAAAAGAACGTACGCGGTTTACAAGAAAAGCCTCAAAAGCATTATTAAGATTATACAAGAGTCGTTGTTTCTCCATAGCTTATATCCGCGTATTGGTTAAACGTACAAACTTCCATTCTTCTGCTTTTTCGGGTGGATTTAAATAAACCATATCGTAATCAAATAATCCGTCCAGTACGATGATCTCATTGTCATTGCTCTGTCCTAACTTGACCTCTTGTCTTGTCTTATTTCCCCTGAAGACATATGAAACGCCATTAAGGGAATGGACAGCCTCGATGGGTACCGAACGAACATTCTTTTTGGTCCATGTTGTAACCAGATTCTGAGTCGTCATGGCAGGTCGAAGCAAGGAATCAATCGAGGTTGCTTTTATTTGGACTTCAAATACTTTTGCATTTGAATTACGCATTCTTTCACCTACATTGGCAACACTCTGTACTATACCCCCAAATCTTTTATCGGGAAAAGCATCTACGCGTATTTCTACTCTCTGCCCTACCTTTATTTTACTCACATCGATTTCATTGACATAGGTCTTGGAAATCATTTGCTTAAGTTCAGGCATTTCAGCAACAACATTGTCCCAACCGCTCATCGTGGCGCCAATCCCTTGCTTTGAGCCGTCCCAGTTGCGTTTCTGAACCACCATTCCATCCTGAGGGGCCTCTACAGTGAAGGATTTCAACGAGCTTAACATTTTATCGTAGCGCTGCTTACTCACATTATAAGCGCGCTGAACATCGGCCATATTGGCATTGGATTTGGCCAGCTTCAGTTTAAAGTTACGGACAGCCTGATCATATGTCCGTTTTGACCTTTCAAGTTCTATTTTAGCCTGACGTTGCGTTGCAGGAGGTTCATAAATGGATTGATCCAACGTGATCTGTTTTCCTTCGACATCAAACTTCATATTGATTAATTCTTCCCTTGCCCCCCGCATCGTTAAGGCAGTATCCAAACGCGTCGTGATAAGCT
The DNA here is from genome assembly GCA_030706265.1 of Bacteroidota bacterium. Classification (GTDB taxonomy): domain Bacteria; phylum Bacteroidota; class Bacteroidia; order Bacteroidales; family Cfx3-03; genus Cfx3-03. Next base: position 5,292 of record JAUZOX010000007.1, read on the forward strand.
GAGACTCGTATCTTTCCAGATCAAGCTCAATATCTTTAATTCTATTGGTAATATCGGTCTTATCTAATGTTGCAACGTAATCCCCTTTTTTAACTACAGATCCGTCCTGAATAATATCGGCAATCTTAAGATCGAAAATTCTAAACTCACGAAGTCCTTCAGGCCCTTTAATCGGAGTAGACTTCTGAGCCACTAGTTCACCTGTCGTAGCAACGGTAACCACAAAATCTCCTCTTTTAACTTTAACAAGAATCTCGCCTGTGTCTTTTTTACTTCTATTGGCAAAATATACTATTGCAATGAGGATTGCCAGTAAAATAGACCCGGCAATGATTTTTTTCTTCATAGTTCGATTAGCATAATGGTTAGTAAATACGCGGCTAAATTACTAATAATTCATAAATAACGGTGGCAATGTTATCTTTTCTCTTAGTAATTGCGTATGGAAAGAAATAATATAACCGGAAGATGTTGTACTTTATAAAAAAGCCGCTCAAAGATGTGTTTCTTTGAGCGGCTTTTATCTTTCTAAGGCGTTATTATATCAATCTTTTACACCTCAGAACCAACGTTTGTAAAAATCGCAGTTCTGGTATTCCTTGTTGACCTTTATATAGGTTGTTTTTATTTTTTCCTTTGCCCATTTATTGATCGCATCATTCTTTTTCGCCATTAACGCCATATTTTGAAACAAATCATAATCGGTATTTAATGTGGCAACATGAGGATTACTCTTTGACTTAATAGTAATAACCTGATATGCCTTTCGACGATCTTCAGTATCCATGGGCAGGGGGCCCGACACTTCACCGACCTTGAGTTTGTCAAGAATTGCAAAAATGGTTGGATCAAGATCGTTCTCGGTAAACTTCGAAGTCAGGGTTGCAGGATTAATCATCTCGCCATTATTTACGAATGACTTATCGGTAGAAAACTTCCTTGCTGCGACATCAAATTTTAATGAATCTTTGCGGATCAGATTTGCAAGGCTGTCAAGTTTATTCCCGGCCTTATCAAGTTCCACACTGGATACCTTCGGCGTAACCAAAATATGACGTACATTTACCTTGTCCCCTTTGCGTTCAATCAGTTGGATGATATGATAGCCAAAAGATGTCTTAATAATTTCACTGACATCTCCTTTCTTTTTCAAAGAAAATGCAGCAGCCTCAAATTCAGGAGCCATTGTTCCGCGAATAAAAAATCCCAATTCGCCACCCTTCATTGCAGACCCGGGGTCATCCGAATAAAGACGTGCCAAAACTGAAAAGTTTTCACCGTTTAGAATCCTATCCCTTAACTGTTTTATCTTATTTCTTGCATCGGTTAATTCATCAGGATTAACAGCGGGTTCTATGACGATATGGGCCAGCTCATATACCACTCCGATTTGTGGAATACTGTCTTTGGGTATTTTATTATAGAATTCCTTAACCTCAGAAGGCGTTATTTTTATATTTTCTATAACCTTATCCTTTGCTTTTTCAGCCATTAATTTTTCTTTAACAGGAACACGCTCCTCGGCTTTAAAATCCGAGATCGACTTATGATAAATCTCTTCCAGCTTTTCAATCGATCCAGCCCTGCCAATCATAAGACCTACCTTTCGATCAATTTCCTGATCGACTTCGCTATCATCAACAACCAAAGAGTCAAGTTCCGCTTTATTGATAAGCAAATTTTTCAGAACAAGATTCTCAAGAGTCCTGCACTTTGTATCCATATTTGCACTCTTATAAGCATCAGGGTAGTCAGGATCGACCAGATCAGATTCAAGAATAGGGCGTGTTGTCACAACAGCCACAATTTGGTCGATCATTTTCTTTTCCTTAGGTTGTTTCTGGTGCAATGTATCGGGTTGGTTTTGAGCGAAAGCTGCATTAATTGTCAGCAGCAAACCAATAATAGCTATCAATAGTTTCTTCATTCGGGATAATAAGATTTGTCAAATGTTAGTTTTCAATTATTTCCGTTTATTGGATTTTCCAGAGGTCAGAATTTCATAGTCCTTGTTTTTTCCTGCCTTGTCGAAGAGATCTTTTTCAAGTTTATCCAGGACACCTAACCTGCGTTTGTTCAACAAAAGGTTTCGGATATTTTCTCTTTCAAAATCCAGGGGTGATATTGATTCCCTATTCTGTACATTCGTAAAACGAATAAGATAGATAAATGCAGAATCATGAAGTTCAGTGAAATTGTGCGTTCGAAGATAATTCTCGGGATTATCTGTTTTGATTGGCACGTGCAAAGTCAATTCATCAAAGGAAACCCAGGCTGTATCTGAGAAATCATAATTAATTGCTTTTCCGGAACAGGCTTCTGCAAGTTTATTGATAGCTCCTTTATTAAATATCTTGCTTATTTTAGCTAAACTTGCCTTTGGTATGGATCTGGGAAACTTAGCCCATACCGCTTTACAAATGTTTTCCCGTAATTTAAAGTTATCCTTGTTGTCGTTGTAATATTTTTTAATTTCAGCTTCCGGAATAATCGTATCAAATTTTTGTTTGATATATTCGGTCTCAAATTTATAAATAATCAATGAACGACGATAGGCCTCCAATTCATTGGTAAAATCCTTTTGATCATTAGGCAGATTAGCTTCTGCATGATGTACCAATAACTCTTGCCGAATCCAATTATTGATATAATTTTTGACAACTTCAATGCTGTCCGTTGAGCTGGTGCCAGGGGCAACAACCCCCTTTAAATCAGATTCATATAAGTATTTGTCAAAAACCCGGGCAACGGGTTGTCCCATTGGTTCGCTTTTCTTAAAATAGCGACACCCAGCAAGACCTATTAAGAGTAACCCGATAACCAGTTTTTGCTTCACTTTAAATCTTTTTGAATAAGCGCCAAAACATCTTTATTGATATAACAAGGATATTTTTTTCTTAAACCATTCATCCATGACTTTTCCAGATAATTCTGATAATCAGCGACAACAGTACCCCGGATGTCTTTCAATGCCTTTGGCATTGGAGGAATCACATTATGCACCATTACAAAAGTTGTCGTGCCATCTGTATCAACATTTCTGCTTAGCCCCTCTTTCCAATCAATAAGATCAATTAAGGGACTTTCGCCACGAAGATACTGGTGATGTTCGATTGTTACAACTTTGGTTGTATCAGAATTATAACTTTTTAAGATTTCTTCTTCAGAACTTCCTTTTAGGACCATTCCTCTGACCTTATCGATACGGGTCGAATTGAAAACCGTAAACACTGATGCATCCAATCGTGCTTCGCCCATATAATTATTCTTGTTCTGCTCATAAAACAATCGCAGACCGGTCGTATCGGCATCAGCTCTTGACCACACATTCATGTCGGTTAGGGCATATACCAAAAGGCCATCATGATATTCCTGCAACAAATCTCTAAATTCAGGATATTTTATTTCCAGATGTTTGTCCTCATAGTCAAGGAGTTCCTTATTTACAAATGAATTAAACCGAATTGAGGCATACTGCTTTTTGTCAAACTTATTTTTAGGGGTCTGGGTTGTTTCGATATAATTTGCTAAATCCAGTTGAGTATAGGTTTTACCGTCGAAGGAAAAGAGATACTTCGTCAATTTTTTGGGCGACGGTATTTTCCATTTTCCTGCAAAGACAGAATCGTTCAGGGCAGCCGCTACCTTATCGAGAGCCTTTAAGTCGGCCTTATATCCATAACTTTTCTTCAATTTTTCAACAAAAGATTGATTTAAGGCTTCCAGCCGATCTCCCCTGGTCACTTTCTGACGCAGGACATCCTTGATATCTTCATAATTTCCGATCGGTTTCCGTTCAATGACTTTTAAAATATGCCAGCCATATGAAGATAGAAAAGGTTGACTATATTGGCCGGGTTTCAATCCATCGACTGCTTCAATGATTTCGGGAACCATCCGGTTTGAACCGAACCATGGTAATAATCCTCCCTTGGGTGCGGTAATCCGGTCGTCTGAGAAGTTACGTGCAAGCATAGCAAAATCCTCTCCTTTTTTGACTTTGGCAAAAATGGAGTCGACTCTGATTTTTACGGCTAAAGAATCTGCATGCGAAGGCTCATTGTCAAATTGAAAAAGAATGTGAGAAGCCAGCACTTCTCCAATGGCAGGCTTAATATTGGTGACTTTAACAAGATGATATCCAAAATCAGTTCTGACCGGTATTGACACTTTTCCAACCCCGGTGTTATATGCGGCCGTCTCAAAAGGATAAACCATGTCAAAAACAGTAAAATAACCTAAGTCTCCTTTATTACCGGGTATGATCTTTGTCCCGTCTTTCTGATCCCTGGCACTTATGTCGTCCGAAACCTCAGCAGCAACCTTGCCAAAGTCTTCACCTTTCAAAATACGTTCCCTGATTGACACTATTTTGTTATAGGCAGCCAGTGTATCTTCGGGTGAGGCATTAATGTCAAGCTTGACCAGGATATGGCTTGCCCGAACATCCTTAAGTTTTCTTTGATAAGCTTCCCGGGTCAGCAAATTGCTCATTTCCTCATCGGTCATATATGGCTGAGCCAATTGACTCCGGTAATATTGGAATTCATTCTTAAATGCCAAAGCGGTATCCATCTTCAGATCGTTTGCCTGGCGAATTTTCAATTTATAGTTCAGAAAGAGTTCCAGATATTCTTCAAAAGATTTCTTATTAAGGACCGTTCCTTTGATGCTGTTTTTCCGGTAGAGCGACATTACTTCAGAAACAGTAACCTTTTCTCCGCCAATGGTCATTAATACAGAATCTTCTTTTGTTTGTGCAAATGCATGAAAAGACATCAGCAATGATCCCATTATTGTTAGATAGGTGCATGCCAATGTCTTTGTTTTCCTGAAAGGATTCATCATTTAATTTATTATCTGCTATAATTCGGTGCCTCGGAAGTAATAGTCACATCATGAGGATGACTTTCCATTATTCCCGCATTGGTGATTTTTATAAATTTAGCTTTCTGTAAATCATTGATATTGGCTGAACCGGTATAACCCATTCCAGCCCTTAATCCTCCAACCATTTGATGGACGACTTCCGACAAGGAACCTTTATAGGGTACACGACCGACAATACCTTCAGGAACAAGCTTTTTAATATCATCTTCCGTATCTTGAAAATAACGGTCCTTTGACCCTTTTTGCATGGCTTCTATTGAACCCATGCCGCGATAAGTCTTAAATTTACGTCCTTCAAATATGATGGTTTCTCCGGGTGATTCTTCAACACCGGCAAAAAGTGAACCCAACATCACCGAATTTCCACCTGCTGCTAATGCCTTTACAATGTCTCCGGTATAACGAATTCCACCATCAGCAATTACAGGAATGCCACTGCCCTTCAAAACCTGAGCGACATTATAAACGGCCGTCAACTGAGGAACTCCCACCCCTGCAATAACACGGGTTGTGCAAATTGAACCCGGGCCGATTCCAACTTTTACCGCATCGGCACCTGCATCTTTCAATGCTAATGCAGCTTCAGGAGTTGCAATATTTCCAACTACCAAATCCACATCAGGAAAAGCTTTTTTAATTTTCCTTGCCATATTTGCAACAGAAACCGTATGGCCATGGGCTGTATCGATGCTGATTGCGTCAACTCCGGCAGCAACCAGTGCAGAGACCCTTTCGAGGGTGTCATTGGTAACACCGACAGCCCCGGCTACCCTTAACCTGCCAAAATTATCCTTACACGCATTGGGACGGGCTTTTATTTTAATGATGTCTTTATAGGTGATCAATCCGATCAGCTTATTTTTCTTATCGACAACCGGAAGCTTTTCAATCTTATATTGCTGCAAAATAAGTTCTGCCTCATCAAAAGTTGTAAATTCTGCAACAGTAATCAGATTTTCTTTGGTCATCACTTCTACTACCGGTTTTCGTAACTCTCGCTCAAAACGAAGGTCACGATTGGTAACAATGCCCACCAACTCCCGATTGGCATTGACAACCGGAATCCCGCCGATTTTATATTCACGCATCAAATCCAATGCATCTTCAACGATAGCATTTTCATTTAGTGTAATAGGGTCGAGAATCATTCCATTCTCGGCTCTCTTCACCTTTCTCACCTCATTGGCTTGTTCCTCAATAGACATATTTTTATGCAAAACCCCGATTCCACCTTCCTGGGCCATTGCTATAGCCAAAGTGGCTTCGGTCACGGTATCCATTGCCGCCGACACGATGGGGATGTTCAATTTTATGTTACGAGAAAACTGTGTAGTGGTATCAACCTGACGAGGAAGCACTTCCGAGTACGCCGGAACGAGCAAAACATCGTCGTAAGTCAGGCCTTCACCAAGGAATTTTTCTGAATAATCCGACATATGATTTCCTAAATATTTAGCTGCAAAGTTATGAAAAATTGAAACGCACAATTCAGTTAAAATCAATCCTTTTATTTTCCCACTTTTAGCCTGTAAAGTGAATCTACAGAGAGATATCGGTTAGCCAATTCCATAATTTCATCCGGAGTGATTTTTTGAATTGTTTCCAACATGCGATAGTAATGATCGATATCCAAATTATTCTCGTGAATCTCCCGAAACCGGTCAATCAAATTAAAGGGTCCATCCACCGCCCTGAGGAAAGTTCCCCCCAGATAATTCCTCACCTTTTTTAATTCAGAAGAAGTTACCGGTACTTTTTGTAACAGCGCTATCTCTTTGAAGATCTCATCCAAGGCAACATCCGCAACATCCGCCCCGACTTCACTCGAAATATAAAAATATCCGGAATGTCTAAGCAAGACCAACCCCGAACCTATTCCATAAGTCAGTCCCTTGTCCTCGCGAATATTAGTCATTAACCTCGATCCAAAATAACCGCCTAATATGGTATTCAACACATGCATTCCAGGAAAATCCGGATGCCGCCTGTTAAACAGTACTTTTCCGATCCTCAGTGCCGACTGCAAAGCATCCGGCTTCTCTATGTGATGAAACAGCTCCCCGGCTGGTTGAATTTCAAATAAAGCTTCCTCAGAAATTACAGGACCGTCCCAGTCATCGCCACCAAAGTATTGATTTAAGAGGTCAATAACCGATTCTTCAACTTTTCCAGAAACAAGTATCTGACAGTTTGAAGAGCGATAAAACTTTTTATGAAATGCGACCAGATCTTCCCGGTTTACATTTAAGACCTCTTCTGCTTTTCCAAAACGACCATATGGATGTTGGGGGCCGTATAATAACCCGGTAAAATGGATGCGCGCCAGGAAATCGACCTTCTCCATTTTGACCAACAAGCTATGATACCTTTTGCGAAGATAGATATCGACCTCATTTTGATCAAAGATGGGACGTTTAATGATTTCCTCCATCACTTTCAGCGTTGCCGGCAAATATTTATTGAGAGTAAATAAACCGTGAAATGCTGAGTCATTCTCAGTTGCAGCATCATGATAAGCACCATAATAATCCAATTCATCAGCAATCTGACGAGCAGTCATATTCTGCGTTCCCTCCTTCATCAGGCTATTCGTAGATGTTGCAACATAAAGATGGTCCTGATGCCAGATTCCGGCATTGAAAACAAACTCGACATTCACCAATTCCTGCGTCCCCGCATTGATGACATAGACTTTTAGGCCATTATCAAGTGTATATACTTTAGGAACAATCAACTCCACCACTTTACGATCCGGAGCAATTTCAAAAATCGGGGGTTTCTGTTTTCTGTTTATGATTGACATTTATGATTTTTTAAGTAAGTTGCTTTGATGCAAAACCTTGCGTTCTTAAGTTATCCGGATTTATTCAGATACCTACTGAAAATTTAAATAGAAAACCTATTTCAGGATTTGGAATAATAATAGAGTGTTGAACAATTCTCAGGTCTTAAAATTTCATTAGCCATCTCCCGTATCTGTTCACTGGTGACGGCCTGATATCTGAGAATGTCGTCATTGACCATATTGATGTCGCCCAGATGTTCGGCATAGGCCAGGTTAAGTGCACGATCCTGAATCCGCATTTCATTAAAGGTCATGAGTGACTCCACTTTATTTTTCACCTTTTGAAGTTCACTCTCGGTTATAAGATCGACTTTAATTTTGTTTAGCTGCTCAAGGATGGCCGCTTCGGCGGCTTCCATCTTAACCCCCTTGATCAGCTTACCGGTTACAACAAATAAACCTCCATCCTCATCACCAGTAAGAAAAGCATTGATATCACTAAACAATTGTTGTTCTTTTATCAACGATTGATATAGCCGGGATGAATTTCCATTGGAGAGCACATCACTCACCAGGTCTATGGCCGGATAGTCCTTATCCATTTTTCCACCCATATGGTAAGCCTTGTACAAACAATCAAGCGGAACATCCCTTTCAACGGTCAGGCTCCGAGGCTCCATCTGGACTGGCTCTTGAGGCAGATTCCTAATCACTTCCTCACCAGCAGGTATTGACCCAAACCATCTCTCTGCAAGCACTTTTATTTCGTCAACCGTCGTGTTACCTGCCAATACCATAATTGCATTATTCGGATTATAGAACCGGGCGTAAAAATCCTTTACATCCTCAATTGTTGCTTGTTGGATTGGTTCAATACTTTTCCCTATTGTTGACCACCGGTATGGATGAGTTGTATAAGCCAACGGACGTAATAACAACCAGACATCCCCATAAGGCTTATTCAGATAGCTTTGTTTAAACTCTTCTATCACGACGTTGCGTTGTACTTCGAGGCTTCTCTTCGAGAATGCCAGATTCAACATCCTATCCGATTCAAGCCAAAATGCAGTCTCCAGATTTTGACGAGGAACAGTCAGATAATAATCGGTGACATCATTATTGGTAAATGCATTGTTCTCTCCCCCGACTCTTTCAAGCGGTTCGTCATATTTTTTAATATTGACCGACCCCCCAAACATCAAATGCTCAAAAAGATGGGCAAATCCTGTTTTCTCAGGATCCTCATCCCTTGAACCGACATTGTACAATATATTCATTGAAACCAAAGGGGTCGAAACATCTGTATGTACAATTACCTTTAGCCCGTTATTTAGTTTGAACCTTTCAAATTCTATCATATTTTATTTCAATGTATATTATGTATTCTTAAACCAAAAATCGTGAAATCTTACAATGAAACTGTCCAAAGGTCATCCGCAATTCTGGAAAAACAATTTAATTGTTTCCTTGAATCAGTTCATCGCTTCAAATTCTTCATGCGGGTATGACGACTGCTGTTCTGTCCTTTTAAACGGAATTGTAAAGAAAAATGTTGCGCCCTTCCCTTTCTCAGATTCAACCCAAATATGACCTTCGAGCAATTCTATCAGTCCTTTTGAAATTGCAAGCCCAAGGCCGGTACCGCCATATTTGTCCGACATGTGTGTATCCGTTGCCTGCTGGAACCGTCCAAAAATCATCTTCAGCTTATCTTTTGAAATCCCAATCCCGGTATCTTTCACATAAAACATTATGGTACGAACATCCTTCATCTGGCTCCCTATTTCAATCACCCCCTCCTCGGTAAATTTAAAGGCATTGTCAATCAAATTCATGAGCACCTGCTTTAGCCTGTTGAAATCGGTTAACACGGTATCCTGCTCGATGCTCAGGAGATTGCGGACTTTAAATACAACCGGTTTCTTATTGATCTCCTTATTTTTCGTGTCATAGTATTTTACCAATTCGTTCAATTCTTTCGAAATCGATCCCAAAGATTTATCCACCGCAAGCGTTCCCGATTCTAGTCTGGAAATATCAAGAATATCATTGATGATATTTAATAAATCGGCTGAACGAGTTCGAATCGTATGCGTAAATAATCGCCGCGATGCATCATCCAATTCATCATCATCCAATAATTCTGAAAACCCGATTATTGCGTTCATTGGGGTTCTGATTTCATGGGAAACATTTGCAAGGAATGCCGATTTTAAGGTATCCGATTCTTCCGCTTTTTCTTTTGCTTCTTTTAAAGCTACATTCATGGCAAGAATCTTATCATTTTTATCTGATAGTCTTTGATTTAGAATAAGGTATTCTTCATTCGATTTCTGTAAGTCCCATTCCCGCTCCAGCAAAGCGATTTCCTTCTTTTTCTCTACCGTAATATCCATCGAAACGCCGAAAATACTGATCGCTTTTCCTCTTTCATCAATATTTACATCACCAATCGATTTGATATATTGAACGCTTTTATTGACAGACCGCCTAAATTCCAGAGTGAAATCTTTTTTAGAATGGATGGCGTTATACAATCCTTTCCTAACGAAAGCCTGATCCTCAGGATGAACTTTACTGATGTATTCTTCACTCCGATACTGCTTCTTGTCAAGTTGTTCAATTTCAACAATCCGGCTTGAAAAAAAGAAAGTGTCCTTTTGTATGTCAAATCGCCAATCACCTGCCCGCGCCATTAATTGCGCCTTTTTAAGGTTAGAGGCATTTTCCTTTAATTGTTCTTCAACTCGTAACCGTTCGGCTATCTCCAGGTTAAAGGAATGGGCAAGCATATAAAATTGTTCATTGATATCAAAGATCTCTCCTATGCCGATTTTAGGAATGAATACATCATGATTACCTTTTGAAAAGTCATGCATTACTTTTGTCAGCTTTTTCAAAGGTGCAATTACAATCAAATAAAAAATTATCCCCAAACAAACCGAACTTAAAACGAAAACGACAAAAAATAGCATAAAGCTATTCCTGTTCTTTGAAATCATCTCCGTTTCCGCCCTGTTGTAATTATAACAGGAAATCATCGCCCCATTTTGTACTTTGCCTGATTTTGCATTCTTTTCCAACAGTAAAATCGGATATAAAATCAATAGTTTCTTTCTGTCATTGGAATAAAATGAATAAGGATGATTTTCTACGACGCTTGTCTTAAAATTCAATAACAACCTGTTAAAATCATCCTTTGACAAATCAAATTTCCTGAGTGAAAAAGGCAACCCCATATCTTCTTTCCGGTTTGACAATAAAACCGATTTTGAAGAATCGATAATCGTAACTCCGATTAAATCAGGATTGTTATTTTGCTCGCTTATAATTTTACCCGGAAAATTAAAATCACCCCTCCTAAGCCATTCATTTATTGAAGAACCGATCAATATACTTTCCTTTAGTTTATTGGATTTATAGTGCAATGGAAAGGTCACTTTTTTTTGACCAAGATCTATACTATAAATAAAGAACCCAACAACAGTTACAAAAGCCAATAATATCAAGGGTAATAATATACTCAAAGTATGAAACCTGGTAAATATTTTTTTTCGCATTACTTTACATTCTATTTTTCAGAACAAAAATACATTTACAAGCAATCACAATAGTCTTTTAATATTAAGTATATGATAAATTTAGGAAATAGAAATAATGCCTTTCCGGTTGCATTTTCAGCCAACTATTTGCTTTTTAAAATTCATTTACAAATTAAACCCCAACTTTTATGAAAAGTAGCGCAAAATCGGAATTAAGTATAAGCACGGCATCCCAATGCATACCTCAAAAAAGTCAATTGTCACATAAATAAAAAGAATCCATTTAAAAAGTATAAAATTCCACACGCACCCACAAACAGACTGATGATCCATATATATTTCCGTTTTGTCAATGCCGAGATTGAAGAAAGAAGAATGGAAACCTGAAGGAAAATTACGGCAATCCCAAATGCATTGGCATGCAGTTTACTTTCATCACTAATCTTTACAAATTCCTCGGCTTTCTTCCTGATCACCTTTTTTTCATCACTAAATCTCCGGATCTTTTGATTGAGCGAATCTATCTGTTGTTGATATTGATTTTGAACTTTACTTCCTTTCCCCGATGCATCCAGCATGCTTTTCTGGAAAATAATATTATCCAACTGTGCTTCAAAAACATAACTCTTTACCCCTTTTGAATCAAAAAAGGCCCACTGATCAGACGCAAGTGTTTGGTTCATTAACGACCTGGTGCTGTAACCACCACCTTTAAATGTTGATAATGTCGCACATACTGCAATTATGATCGTGGTCATTGCAAGATAGTTGGTCCATTTTTCATTCGTTTCTTCAGCCATTTCAAAAAATTTTAAGTCCCAAAATAGAATTTTCCAAAATTAAGTTTTAATCGTTTAATTTTTAATCAAAACGCATAAAGTAACAGGCTACATAAATGAAATATTTTACAATGAGACTATTCATGAGTTATAAGACTATTAAACTTTATATTACGCATTATTGATAAGTTTATGCAATTCATAAAATGACCGTTATAGAAAAGATTAAGATGCGTAATTTTGTAAAAAATTAATTCTCAGAAGAAACGAACTTGTTTGAAAACATAAACACCGATGATTTCTTGCATGTGATTTCCATATGACGATTGAACACAAATTATTTACAAATGAAAGACAGTGTCATCATTGTTTCGGGCGGAATGGACTCCATTACACTACTCTATGATTTTCAGGATCGGATAGGGTTGGCAATCACGTTTGATTACGGATCGAAGCACAATGCAAAAGAAATTCCTTTTGCCAGGATGCATTGCGAAAAACTATCCATCAAACACATCACTATTCCTTTGCTTTTTATCAATGACTATTTCAAAAGCAATTTGCTCCAAAACGGGGGGGAGATTCCTGAAGGTCATTATGAAAGTGAAAACATGAAAAGCACCGTCGTACCCTTCAGAAACGGGATCATGCTTAGCATTGCGGCAGGAATAGCCGAAAGCAACGGTTTCAGCAACATCCTCATTGGCAACCATTCGGGCGATCATGCCATATATCCCGACTGCCGTGAAGAATTCATTATTGCCATGAGTGAGGCCATCAAAAACGGCACCTACGAAAACGTTGAAATATTTGCACCCTATACGAACATAAACAAAACAGATATCGCCCACATCGGTCAGAAACTTGGCATCGATTATTCCAAAACCTGGACCTGTTACAAGGGAGGAGATGTCCACTGTGGCGTTTGCGGTTCATGTGTCGAAAGAAAAGAAGCGTTAGCCGGATTCGACACTACAGTATATGAGCAATAAGGGTTATTGACAAAAAACATTGACAATGCAGTAATCTTTATCTGAATTAAATGAACGCATAATTACCTTGTCGATTTGAATTGACGATTATTTTCAGAAAAGAAAGCTGTGCATTAAAAGCGTTAATTTTAACCGTCACGTCATGGAAAAAGTTGACCTTTTTATGTAATCCTGTGCTGAGTTGACACGCTGTCTTATTTTTGATCAACCTATTTCAGGATAAGTCATGAAAAATTACTGAAGACAAGTCGTTTCATGTAAGCCGGCTGATGCCTACCCTTCCTTCTCCAATTCAACTGCATAAAACTTTTCGGTTTGTAACTGCATTCAATTAACCTTCATTTGTTGAAACTTAGCTGTAAAATAATTTTTACCTTTGTTGCATCCCAAATATGGAATAACACCAGGGGTCAATTCGACAAATTATTTACGCATGAAACGAGCATGTTTGGAAATCACAAACACCGATTAAAATCATCAATGCGAGTTCCATCTGACCTATTTAATAAAATTATTTTCAGATGAAAAAAGATAAAATTGTATTCGATCTCATCAAGGACGAAGAAGAAAGACAAAGGCTCGGCATAGAACTGATTGCTTCTGAGAATTTTGTCAGCGATCAGGTCATGAAGGCCATGGGCTCAGTGCTGACCAATAAATATGCCGAAGGGTATCCGGGACACCGTTATTATGGCGGTTGCCAAATTGTGGATCAAACCGAACAAATTGCAATCGACAGGGCCAGGACACTCTATAATGCAGAATATGCAAATGTTCAGCCCCACTCCGGTGCTCAAGCCAATATGGCTGTTTTAATGGCGTGCTTGAAACCGGGTGATACTTTCATGGGACTTGATCTGTCACATGGCGGTCACCTGTCACATGGTTCGCCGGTTAATTCATCGGGTATTCTTTATCACCCTGTTGCCTATTCAGTAGAAGAAGAGACCGGTATGGTTAATTATGATAAAATGGAAGCTGTAGCTCTCCGTGAAAAACCAAAGCTGATCATTGCAGGTGCTTCGGCCTATTCGCGTGACTGGGATTACAAACGCATGCGTTCGATAGCGGACAAAGTCGATGCCATACTCATGGCAGACATTGCTCATCCGGCCGGATTGATTGCCCGTGGGTTGCTCAATGACCCGATTCCCTATTGCCATATCGTGACTACTACTACGCACAAAACCCTCCGTGGTCCACGTGGCGGTATGATTTTGATCGGTAAAGACTTCGAAAACCCATGGGGTCTCAAGACACCAAAGGGTGAAATCAAAATGATGTCGCAACTGATCGATTCGGCAGTTTTCCCCGGAACTCAAGGTGGTCCGCTTGAACATGTTATTGCTGCTAAGGCTGTTGCATTTGGCGAAGCGCTTACAGATGAATACATGGAATATGTTCTCCAGGTAAAGAAGAATGCTTCGGTCATGGCCAAAGCCTTCATGGATAAGGGTTACAAAATCATTTCAGGTGGTACTGATAACCATTTGATGCTGATCGATCTTCGCACCAAATTCCCGGATATTACCGGCAAACAGGTTGAAAATGCATTGGTCAGGGCTGATATCACACTGAATAAAAATATGGTTCCTTTCGACAGCCGTTCACCATTTACAACTTCAGGTATCCGCGTCGGCACTCCTGCAATTACTACCCGCGGTTTAAAGGAAGATCAAATGCCAATCATTGTTGATCTGATTGATGAGGTTATTTCAGATATAAACAATGAATCGGTCATCGAAAGTGTTCGTTCAAGAGTAAATGAGATGATGGCAGAGCTACCGCTCAACGCCTGGTAATCTATATATTTGACATTCCAAAAACCGTTCCATTGGGACGGTTTTTTTTTGCTTTGCTACACAAGGAATTTTGTATCTTTCTGAAAAGTGGGGGGTAAAAGCTTGTGCAAATAACCTGAGCATTGAAATGAAAAACAGCATTAGGCAAAGCCCGATGAAAAGATGACTGAACAAACCACCACTGCCTTTCAATTTTTTAAAAAAATGCCTTTTGAAGATGCTTTTGAAAAAAAAGAGCTTCCTTCTCTTAAAAATGTGTCGGTCAGTCAATTTCTGGCGATTTTCTTTTGACCAATTCAACTTTTTTATTGAAAAGTATTACATTTGTAAAACGATTGTGAGAAGGAACCTATCTTAAAAGAATTACAGGAAAATCTAATTCCACAGGAAACATGTTTCTTTCATTATCATAAACAGTAGGTAATCCGGATAATTGAAAAAAAATTGATACATAGTTGAAAGATGCTTTATAGATACTCTATAGGTATCCATTAAGTATCCATTAAGTATCCATAAAGTATCCTTAAAGTATCCTTTAAACCTTAATTTTACCATCCTTTTATCATCTATTTCGGATGCTTTTTAAACTTCTTTTTTTTCACCTTCATGATTGCATCGGGCGCTGCAACAATTGAGGCAGAAACACATACTCAGAACAGTGCAAAAAATATGCCGTTCAGAAATGAAGTTGCAAGCTGTTGCAAAAGATAAAGATAGTCAACTGTATATCTTATTATTAGCCAATACGTACAGGACCATTATTTAAGCATCGTCAATTAATTTGATCACTAAAGCAACAATGCTTCCGTAGAATTCTTCCCCGCTGGTTCTGGACTTCTTTTGGATGGATTGAAAATGGGTGTTTCTTTCTTTTTCGATTAAAAACATTGATGCATAATCATAACCACTGATTTTGCCGACTAATACGGCATTTTCCGCGTTCCCTAATCTGAAATAAGGTACAAATACAGAAAGCAAGGTGCTGCACTCATAACTTAATACCCGGAAACACTAAAACATAACTTAAAGGTAATACTGAGGAGTTATCTGTTCAAACAATAATAACATATATTTGTTAAATATAAGAAGATAACTGTTTTATGCAATAATATTCGTTAAAAGCTTACATCAAATTTCATTTATGAAACGAGCATGTTGAGAACGCCAACACCGATTAAAATCTTGCATGCGAGTTCCATCTGACCGATTAAATACAAATTATATACAGATGAAGACGCTTTATTTGGTTCGTCATGCGAAGGCGACGCTTGAAAAAATACCGGATCGGGATATTGACAGGCAATTACTTGAAAAAGGGTTAAAACGAACCAAATACATTATCGATTTCTTACTGAAGAAAAAAACAAAAGTAGACCTGATTATCAGCAGTCCGGCGGTACGTGCTTACGATACGGCACGGGCAATTGCACATGCGCTTAAATATCCTCTTGAAAACATTAAAAAAGAACGAGCATTATATGAAGGGGATGCAGATAAAATTGAAGATCTGTTCTATGATCTCCCTCATGACATAGATCGCCTCATGATAGTTGGCCATAATCCAGCCATCACCAATTTTGCCAACCAACTTTTACCCGAACCGATTGATTACCTCCCTACCTCAGGAATCGTTTGCCTGCAATTTGATACGAATATTTGGGACGAAATCATGCAGGCCAAAATTATTGCTAACTTTGTTGTAACCCCCCGAATGCTAAAAAAGGACGAAAAGGAATAGCCGTTCAACATTTGGGATTATAAAATCAATTCGCATTCTTCATGGCAAAAAAGAATACACCAGTATTGCGCCTCATCAATCGCGAAATAAGCTGGTTGCATTTTAACGAACGTGTTCTCCAGGAAGCAGAGGATGAATCAAATCCCCTGATTGAACGCATGAAATTCCTGGGGATTTACTCTAACAATCTGGATGAGTTTTTCAGAGTCCGGGTTGCTACCGTGAAGCGCATGGTTGCCTTGCGTAAAAGTGAGAGTTTCCTGAATTACAATCCATCAAAACTGCTTAAGAAAATAGTTGAAATTGATTCACTACAGGAAAAGAAGTTTGCTGCTTGTTATGTTAAAATCGTAAGTTCACTCGCTGATCAGAAAATATTTATCATCAATGAAACGAAACTGAGCGAAGCACAGGGCATATTTGTCCGTTCCTATTTCCACGACCATGTTCGTCCTGTTATTTTCCCATTGATGTTTGACAACCTGAAAGGATCCAACACACTTGAGGACAATAGTATTTATCTGACCGTAGTACTGAATGACAGCAAGGGACTCGCTAAAGAGCACATGGCCCTGATTAAGGTTCCGACAGAAAACCCTTCCCGTTTTTTGATTTTACCATCCGAAGATGAGAATAAATATATCATTTTGCTCGACGATGTGATCCGCTACTGCCTGACAGATATATTCTCAATTTTCGGGTATGATACCTTTAGTGCTTACACGATTAAATTTACCAGAGACGCTGAACTTGAACTGGATACCGATGTTTCGAAAAGTTTTCTTGAAATCATGTCAAACAGTCTGAAACAGAGAAAAGAGGGCAATCCTGTCAGATTCATATATGATAGTGCTATGCCGCTCAATGTTTTGGAAAAGATAAAACGGAAACTGAAGGTATCCAAAACCGACACGATGACCCTGGGTGGGCGTTATCACAACTTCAAGGATTTCATGCATTTCCCCAACATCGGGTCCAGTGAACTCGAATATCAGGTATTATCTCCGCTCACACATCCCGATCTTCCTGAAAACACCAGCATCATTCATGTGATCAAACATCGCGATATCCTGTTGCACCATCCTTATCAATCTTTTCAATATATCATTGATCTTCTGCGTGAAGCTTCGATCGACCCCAGGGTAAAGTCCATTCACATGACAATTTACAGGGTAGCCCGTAATTCAAGTGTTATGAATGCATTGATCAATGCCGCGCGCAATGGGAAAAAGGTGACGGTGTTTATGGAGTTGCAGGCGCGCTTTGATGAAGAAACCAATATCTATTGGACTACCCGCCTTCAGGAGGAAAAGGTCGCTATCGTCCACAGCATCCCCGGATTTAAAGTACATTCAAAGTTATTGCTGATTGGAAGAATAGAAAACAGGAAAATGGTTTACTATGCCAATGTGGCAACCGGGAACTTCAATGAAG
>JAUZOX010000070.1 GCA_030706265.1 Bacteroidota bacterium
ATATTCAGATCGATTCCGGTTTGTGTCCGGTTCAGGAATGATATGACATCTTTTCTGAATATCAGACCGGTCTGCCTGATCTGCTGGCTATTGTTTAAAAGCTGCAACCGGGTGTCTTTCCTTAACCCGGTTACGAGTGCTGCCTGAGATTCCCTGTTTCTTTGAATAAAATAAGCCGATAACTGCGCCAGAGATATGTATTGGTTATGAATTTCGTTATTGCTCCTTATCAACATATTCCCGGTTATCGATTTGAAATATCTGACTGAATTAAACAGCCGCAGATTTTCCCCCTTCAGTATTTGTTCCGATTTACCGGTTAAAGTCTCCTGGGCTTTTTGAACCGGAACCAGATAATTATGAAATTTCTGCAACAGAAAATCAGCCAGTTCGGTTGGAGTAATTGCATTTTTATGAGCAACCATCTCAGAAACAGTTTCATTGGTTGAGTGGCCGATACCGGTTATGACCGGAATGGGGAACAAGGCGATCGCCTTTGAAAGCTCAAAGTTGTTGTAACATGTCAGTCCAACGTCTCCTCCCCCACCCCGGATTATTGCGACCGCATCAAAATGATGGATTACTTTCCGTATCCTGTTCAGCTGGTTCAGGATTGTTTCAACAGCCCTTTCACCCTGCAGCAATGCAGGAAACAGCATATGAAAAAAACTGTACCCCCAGGGATTGGTTTCGATAATCTGCATGAAATCGGAATACCCTTTGCTCGTCTGAACCGAGATAATGGCCAACCGCTTGGGTAATACCGGCAGTTGAAGCGACTTATTGGAATTAAAGATTCCTTCCCGTTTTAACCTGTCTATGGTCTCCTGTTTTTCCTTTTCAAGGTTGCCCAGAGAATAACCGGGGTCGATATCTATAATCCTGAGCCGTAAGCCATTTACGGAATCATAGGTAATCCTGGCAGAGAAAAGAATATTGATTCCACTTTTCAAAGGTTCCTTCAGTACCCTGAGAAAATTGTTATTGATCCTTTGATAATCGTCTTTCCAAATGTTCGCCATTATTTCAGCAATGACCCTACCCTCCTTTTTTTCAACCAATTCAGGGTAGCAATGGCCCGATTGCGGATACAAATTCAATTTATTCATTTCGGCCATGACCCAAAATGAGCTTTTATACCTTTCGTTCAAAGTCTTTTGGATACTCCGGGTTACTTCCGTCAAAGTAAAAATCGTTCTATCGTTTTCTCTAATCGGCATAAAAAACTGATGCTGAAAATGGTCTGTTTCCTCTTTAAAATATAAAGACGAATTTAATCATTATCTCCTGAACTGCAACAGGCGAATGATATATTATTTAGGGATTGTGTAGAACATGCCTGGAAGGCTATTCGTATTCCAAACTTGTCCTGAAAATTCCTATGAAGAACTAAGAGAACTACTTACCTTATAAAATCAGTAAGTGGTTTTTGTGAGTCTCCCAGGCAAAAGAGCAGGCCGGTTTAGCGGCATCCCTTGTCGCAGAGCTTTCTGATTTGACTTTCGCTGACCGTTTCTTTCTGCTTTTAGCCGGCTGCAAGGAAAACATTACGCTATTTGCCTGTTTTCCTTGCCCCTTCAGTCCGTGATTTCAATTTACCCCGTTTATTCTTATCCTCTTTGGTCGTATCTGAAACATTTGAATTGCCTCTAAAGAAACAGAATATGACTGTATACAGCGTCATTATGATTAGAAAACCGAATCTTTTCAAACGCTAATGGCTTTTCTAAAAATCAACTTCTACTCTTCATTTCATTTTTAACCAAATAATAGATGGCAAACATCTTTCAACGATACCTTCAACGCTGAGCCTTAGGTAATAAGAATTAAAGAATCTTTATTTTCAACGATTTAAGGTCTTTGGCGTCAGAACTTGTTCCATACAATAATTCATAATCGCCTGCATGTACCCTGACGGTGTTTGTAGAGGTATCAAACCATTCAAGAGACTTTGAAGGTATTTGGATAGTGGCAATCGATTTCTTGCCTGCAGCTACATCAACACGTTTAAATGCTCTTAAAGTTTTAAGTGGCCCATCAACATCATTTAACTTATGTAAATAAACCTGAACGATTTCAGTACCATTGCGTTTCCCTAAATTTGAAACAGGAATGGAAAGCTCAACACCCTCGTTGACTTGAATCTGTGACTTATTGATTTTGGCTTCTCCAATTGAGAAAGTGGTATAACTTAAACCAAAGCCAAATGGGAACAAGGGGTCAGTCATATAGCGATAGGTACGGCCTTTCATTGCATAATCTTCAAATGCCGGTAATTGCTGAATGTTTTTGTAAAATGTGACAGGTAATTTACCCGAAGGATTATAATCACCAAACAGCACATCAGCAACAGCCTGACCAGCGGCTTCTCCCGGATACCAGGCCTGAAGGATTGCTTCACAGCTATTGGTTTCAGGAACGAATCCCATGGCAGAACCTGAACAATTGACGAAGACTATCTTTTTGCCAGCCTGTTTTAAAGCCAACAGGCAGTTACGTTGTGAAGCAGGCAGTTCAATATCTGTTCTGTCTCCTCCTTTAAATCCCGGAAGCGTGATAGGCATTTCTTCCCCTTCAAGTTGGGAATTAATTCCTCCAGCAAACACAACGACATCATATCCCTTTAATTTTGCTACCAGCTCATCAAAATTAACAGGGACTTCTTTACCCATGTTAAAGCTTAAGCTGGATGACTGCGGATTATTGCAGACAAAACGTGCCTCTATTTTATATTCTTTACCTTGCTCAACTTGAAAAGGAATTCGGGTAGGCATAGGCCTTCTGCCACTTAAATTTGATATAGATACCCCATCGACAAACAGTTCAAATTTTCCACGGGCTTCAATTTTAAACACGATTTCCCCGGTTTCGGTAGCTTTGAAGACTGTTTCATATTTAGCCGAGAAATCCTTAAGATTGACTCCCTGGCTGAATTGATGTGACCCTGTTGTTGTTAGTTGAATAGGATTGACAATCTGATCTACGGAAACGACATTCCCCTTTAAATCTACATTATTCCAATAAGTTGCTTTTATTCCGGGTTTTCCATTCATTGAACATGACCCGATCAGGCTTGAAATAATTTTGTCTTCAACGATCTCACAACCTTTATCATAAAACAGTTTATTGGCAGGTAGTTTAGTTTTTATCCCGTCCAATATAGTTACTGTTTGATTAGGCGTTCCATTATAATTTCCCCATAAGACGCGTTTATCATCCGCATTGGGTCCAATAATAGCAATCTTTCCGGTTTTGCTTAATGGTAAAATATTATTCCTGTTCTGTAAAAGCGTCATTGTTTCATGCGCCAAATCCAAAGCCAGTTTCTTGTGTTCGGCACAATTGACTATAGACATAGGAATTTTCGACCATGGGACAATGCTGTTGTCATCCATCTCACCCAGATCAAACCGTCCTTTCAAAAGACGGAGCACACTCTTGTTGATATCACTCTCTTTAATCAGCCCTTTTGCAACGGCATCGGGTAATTTCATATAGGCATACCCTGCACATTCGACATCAGTCCCGGCTAAAACAGATTTTGATGCTGCATGTGCTTCGTCTGAAGACACTTTAGAGTTTCTCCAAAAATCTGAGACGGCGCCACAATCTGATACTACCAGATATTTAAAGCCCCAGTCTTCCCGTAGGATGCGTTGTAAAAGTTGTGTACTGCCACAGCAAGGTTCATCATTCAACCGTTGGTAGGCACACATCACCTCGCGAACATCAGCCTCCTGAACCAATGACTTAAATGCGGGCAAATAGGTCTCATACAAATCACGAAGCTTTACATCGTTAATATTGGCTGTATGGCGTGTGGATTCAGGACCTGAATGAACCGCAAAATGTTTGGCACAGGCCAATAGCTTTTTATACCTGGAATCAGCGGGTCCCTGTAATCCATTCACAACTGAAATACCCATTCGTGCTGTCAGGAATGGATCTTCCCCATAGGTTTCCTGACCTCGGCCCCAACGTGGATCACGGAAGATGTTGATATTGGGCGTCCACACGGAAAGGCTCCTAAAACGTTTGTCTTCAGTGCCATTTCTAAGGTTTTCATTGTATTTGGCACGCGCTTCATCAGAAACAGTATTAAAAACCTGATACACCATGTTTTCATCAAAAGAAGCCGCCATTCCTATCGGTTCAGGATAAACCGTGACATTATCCTGATTTGCATAGCCATGCAAGGCTTCACTCCACCAGTTGAATTTCTTAATTCCTAAACGAGGAATCGCTTCCGAAATATCACACATCAGAATTGCCTTTTCCTGCAATGTAAGCCGCTTGATCAAATCATTGGCCCTTTCATTGGAGCTTAGATTCGGGTTCTGGTAAGGTAGTTTCTGACCAAAAGAAGCCATAGAAAAAAGCAGAATCGCAAAGAGTAAAAATCCATTTTTCATAAGTAAATAATTTTTAATAAATAGGTCTTATGGAACTCGCATTGATAATTTTCATCGTTGTTTTTGATCTTAGATCATGCTCGTTTCATACTTAATTATTTTCGAGAGTTTATACTGTTAATATTAAAATCCGACATTAGAATTTTTGAGGATGTTTTTTTAATAATCAATTAATTATCCATATTTGACAAATTTAAAAGCCATATTTCAAATCAGGCTATTTAGAATCAGCAATCTTATAACCCATTATTGAAAGCATTTTCTCTCCATATCTTTTCCCAAGTATTCGATATCCTTCAGCCAGGAAATGCAAATGGTCTTTTGAAGCGGGACAATCGCTGGAAGATACAACATATGAATTGGAAATCGTTTGAGGTAGCTTTGCAATGATTTTATTCATACTTGCACATGCTCCACCCTGATCAGCATTCACAAGTTCACCTGCAATCAAAGGTATTGAATTGGGATCGAGCTTTAAGTCTTTTAACAGATTGTCATAAACGCCTTTGACTTTCTGAGGCCAAATTTCATCATTGGTATTTGACTCGCCCTGATGCAACAGTATTCCTTTGATTACTCCTTGTTTCTGGGCTATTTTTGCCAACTCAACCAGTCGGGCATACGGGTTTCCGTTGTATTCTTTGATTATATTGATCATCCACGATGGGGCTGTCGAGGCATACGTCTGAAAATCATCCTTATCGAAGAGTTCAATTTTGCATCCGGCTACAGAAACATTGATAATACCTATTTTAATGTTTTTAGGAAGATTAGCAACCAATGTTCTTCCAAAATAATCGACCGGAGTTAATCCGGTATGGCTTCGGCATAGCGGAGGGACAGCCGTATACCAATGTTCTTTTGTTCTACCCAGATTAGGACAATCAACTGCTTCCAGTAGCTGAAAGCGATTATCAACGGTTGAATCTTGTGCTTCTATTTTAGCATTGCCCTCCATATTTGACTGACCAAAACACAGATAAATATGAAAATTAGGATCCTGTGAAAATGCGTTTACATTTAATACAAGTAATCCCATAAACACGATCATCTTTAATTTCCTCATCATTTTATCTTTATTGATTAGATATTTGCTTGCTCGTGTAGACCTTTACCATGCGTAAATATAGCACGAAATGTTTACAGATTTTTAGAACCTATTTCAGTTCCAGATCCGTCAAAATCAACATATCCACCCGTTTCTCAGGTCGCATAGCCAGAGAGACAGATACATTACCTGTAAAAATTATCAGACTGAACCGCATAGCTAACTTATTGCCGGGTTGAGTAAATTTCTTATTGTCAAAATCATATTCGAGTGCAGCCTTTCGGGTAATATTTGATGCAATTGTACGTAAGTAGAAAATTTTTCCATTCATTGGTTCAGTAGAGACCGTTTCAATATTGCTAATCATGATCAGCTGTTTTTCCATTTTCAGGTAGAACCAATCCGAATAAGATCAAGATGAGGGAAATCATCACCAATAACCGAATTGGTATATGTGCCATCTCCGTTATCAGAACCATTTTTTTGTGCTTTCAAATTGGCTTGGCATATAATTAAAAGCAACAAAATTGTCAGAAATAGTTTGTTTTTTATTTTTATATTTTATTGCTTCCATTGCTATCCTGTCTACAATATGGTAGTTCTACTTTTCAATCGTTAAACAACATAGGTGCAAATTGATTCAGTGATCTTCTCCATGTTTGCCACTCGTGTGATGTCCCAGGCGACTCATAATAGACATGTTTTATTCCAGCTTTATCCAATTCTTTATGGAAGTTATTAACAGACTGATACATCCTTTCTGGTTCAGCTGTTCCAATACTCAAAAACAACAACTTTACCTTTTGGTTAAAAGCTTTTACATCAGCCCAGACTCCATTGTACAACGTATTGATATCAACGCCGGGCTGTATCGAACCTGAACCACTAAACCCACCGATGTAAGCAAATGTATCCAGATTGGTTAGCGTGATTTGGAAAGTTTGGAATCCACCCATCGAGAGACCCGCCATTGCCCTATGGTCTCGATCGGGAAGGGTGCGGAATTCTTTATCGACCATTGGGATAATCTCCTTTATAAACACATCGGTCAAAGTATTATTCTGGAACATTGTTCCGGGTCGTGACTGCTGATTGTTTTTGTTGTCATCAGGATCAACTGCATACCCTTTGTCCATGACTATCAACATAGGTTTAGCTTTTCCTTCGGCAATTAAATTATCTAAGATAAAGTCAACCTTTCCCTGATTTGGCCATCCTGTCTCATCCTCTCCGCCACCATGTTGCAAATAAAGAACGGGATACCGCTTCGAGAGATTTGTGTCATATCCTGCCGGAGTATAAACAAATGCTCTTCTCCACGTTTTGGTAATAGTTGAATAGTAATGTATTTGTCTGATCTGCCCATGAGGGACATCTTTGGGTAAATAAAAATCAGCTCCTTTTTCGGGAATATCAATACCACTGGCCATCCTTCCCATCCCATAAAATGTTTGACTGGAAGGATCCACTACTGCAACATTGTCAATAATTAAGGAATAGTAATGAAATCCTGCTACGACAGGATCGGTCGTTCCTTCCCAGTATCCACTGGTATCTTTTTTCAGGTCATATTTTTTGCCTAAATCTATCTGTACCTTTTGAGCATCCGGGGCCTTTACACGGAATGCGACACGATTATCAGAAAATATTTGAGGATATTGAGCTCCGGGCACGTTGGTAGATGCGGGTGTTCCGGCAACATTATAATTAGAAAAAGTTGAACTATTGACGGGCTTAAATAAAAGTTGGGCGAACATATACAAATCATTTTTCCAGACTTTAAAGTCATGTATACCCGGTTCTACATAAAAGATATGAGGCACCTCTTTTTCCCGCAGATAATCATGCGTCCTTTTACTAAAAGACATCAGGTTGTCATTGTCTCCACATGAAATCCAAAGTAGTTTTATTTTCGTTCTTGCTTCAGCGGGATTAGGAACCAACATTTCCGGGGTCTTTGTATTTGGAGCAGAAGAAAAGCCACCAATCCATGCGAACTTGTCAAGATGGCCTAAGCCAAAGTTCAGTGCTTGTCCGCCTCCCATTGATAAACCTGCAATAGCCCGACTTTCGCGATCTTTAATCACCGGGTATTCCTTTTCGATAAACGGAATAAGGTCGTTAAGAAGATCGGTTTCAAATGTTGCAAAAGCTTGAACCTTGTCAGCGCTCATAATATTCCCTGTTGCGCGATCATCTTTCATTGCTCTGCCGTTGGGTAGCACAACGATCATTGGTTCAATTTTATTCTCAGCATACAGGTTATCCAATATTACCTGAGGGTGACCGTTCTTTAACCACTCTTTTTCATCACCGCCAATTCCATGTAATAGATATAAAACCGGATATTTTTTATTTTTTGAAAATGATGGAGGAGTATAAACTAATGCTTTTCGTGTGGCGCCTACGGTAGTGGAGGTGTAACTAACCGTATCAATTTTTCCATGTGGTATGCCACTACGTTGGACGTCAAAACCCTGGGGAGCAAGTTTTATGACCTTTTGACAATTTGCATTTAGCCCAATTGCAATTGAAACTGCGATTAAAAAAATCAGCTTTTTCATAAGTAAGTAATTTGATTAAATAGGTCTTATGGAACTCACATGCAAAATTTTCATCCGAAAATAATTTGATTAAATAGGTCGAATGGAACTCGCTGTGATAATTTTCATCGTTGTTTGTGTTTTCAAAACATGCTCGTTTCATCCTGGTTTGTGACATTTAATCATACTCGCTTCATCAGATCTTAAAAAGTAAGTTAATGGGTTACACTTTTGAATTTATGTTCGGACATTGTTTCGATAAAATCGGAGAATAACGAGAAACTTCTTTACTCACAGGAAATACAGTTATTCTGTATTTTTAATTCAGACATTAAAATTATATAATCATTTTAAATCCTAGATAAATAATTGCTTAAGATTATATTTTTTGAACTATATTTTCCCATTTAACACGCTAAGTAAGTTATAATTCACAGACATACTATTACTTACAAGGTTATTATATTTCTAATTTAAATATATTAAAAAAACATTGTACTACTCAGTTCTAACCTTTGAGTCTTTTCCGATGAGCTATTTTGGGATTGTGAGTGCATGGGGCGTGCAAACACATAAAAAAAGCACTTACAATATAAATTGTAAGTGCCTGATTTTTCTTGTCTCCCCGACAGGGCTCGAACCTGTGACCCGATGATTAAGAGTCATCTGCTCTACCAACTGAGCTACGGAGAGGTAGTGTGTTGGGGTGTGCAAAGGTAATAATTTTTTATAAGAAGCAAATCTAATGTGTTATTTTTTTACTCTATTTATTGCTTTGATTAGTATCGTCCTGTATTTCTATATTTTAGATAATCCTGCAACGTTGGCATCATATTTGTCCATGAAAAGTTCATATCTTTGTCTAATTGCGATGAATGTTATGTCAGAAGAAAATTTGGATAATCAATTTGAGTCCGCACTTAAGGTGAATGACGGCATTGAACAGCCTTCTCAGGTTGATGAAAACGCGATCAGGCTTTTTAAGGCAAAACGAAAGAAGCAGCTGAGCGTGGACGAGTATGTGGATGGGATACTCAAAGGAAACCGCATTATCCTGAGCCAGGCCATCACCCTCGTCGAGAGCTCCCTGCATGCCCATAAGATTCTGGCACAACAGATCATTGAACGTTGCCTGCCCTATTCGGGAAACTCATTCCGGATTGGGATCACAGGAGTCCCCGGGGTAGGTAAAAGCACGTTTATTGAAGCCTTTGGAACTTATCTTACCTCCATGG
Organism: Bacteroidota bacterium; assembly: GCA_030706265.1. GTDB lineage: Bacteria > Bacteroidota > Bacteroidia > Bacteroidales > Cfx3-03 > Cfx3-03. The sequence goes on from JAUZOX010000070.1 coordinate 9,239, forward strand.
GACATAAACTGGCCGTTTTGGCAATCGATCCAAGCTCTTCGCGAAGCAGGGGCAGCATCCTGGGTGATAAGACACGAATGGAAGACCTCTCCATTGATCCCAATGCCTTTATTCGTCCTTCGCCTTCCGCAGGTTCATTGGGCGGGGTAGCCCGTAAGACGCGTGAATCCATTATCCTGTGCGAGGCTGCAGGCTTCGACATCATTTTCATTGAAACAGTAGGTGTGGGACAGAGCGAGACTGCAGTCCATTCGATGGTGGACTTCTTTCTGCTGCTGATGCTTGCCGGTGCAGGTGATGAGTTGCAGGGCATCAAGCGGGGCATCATGGAAATGGCGGATGCCATCGTCATCAACAAAGCGGATGGAGACAACCTTTTAAAGGCACAGACCGCTAAGGTGGAATACCAGAATGCACTTCATCTCTTTCCAACTGCCGAGTCGGGCTGGAATCCGGAAGTGGAAACCATGAGCGCCCGGAAGAAAGAGGGAATGGACCGGGTGTGGGACATCATTCAGCGTTACAGGGAACATGTCAG
>JAUZOX010000700.1 GCA_030706265.1 Bacteroidota bacterium
CATGCCGGTAGGCACGGTCGGTTCTGTTAAAGCGCTCCATATCCGCGATGTGGCTGACGACATCCACGCCCAGATTATTTTAGGCAACACTTATCATTTATACCTGAGACCGGGATTGGATACGCTGGAAAAAGCCGGAGGGCTGCATCGTTTTAATGGCTGGTCGCGACCTATCCTGACCGACAGCGGCGGTTACCAGGTCTATTCTTTAACGGAACGCAGAAAATTAAAAGAAGAAGGTGTTACGTTTCAGAGTCACATCGATGGTTCGAGGCATTTATTTTCACCCGAAAAGGTGATGGATATTCAAAGGGCCATCGGGGCCGATATCATCATGGCCTTCGATGAGTGTCCGCCTTACCCCAGTGAATACGATTATGCCAAAAAGTCGATGGGACTAACGCACCGCTGGCTTGACCGCTGCATCGAAAGGTTTGGCTCCACGGAACCCAGGTATGGTTACAGCCAGGCGCTCTTTCCAATCGTACAGGGAAGCACCTATCGGGATCTGAGGGTACAGTCGTCCGAATACATTGCCTCAAAGGGGGCAGAAGGCAATGCCATTGGCGGTGTGGCCGTTGGTGAACCCGTTGAGCTCATGTATGAAATGACAGAGCTGGTTTGCAGTATTTTACCGAAAGACAAACCCCGTTATCTGATGGGAGTTGGCAATCCGGCCAATATTCTTGAGGCTATCGCGTTGGGAGTGGACATGTTTGATTGCGTGATGCCTACGCGCAACGGCAGAAATGGCATGTTGTTCACCAGCCAGGGCATCATTAACATCAAAAACGAAAAATGGAAAAACGATTTTAGTCTTGTCGACCCGGAAGGAGTTTCTTATGTGGATAGCCATTATTCAAAAGCGTACCTTCGTCATTTGTTTATATCAAAAGAGATGCTGGGTCCGATGATATGCAGCAATCACAACCTGGCTTTCTACCTCTGGCTGGTGACACAGGCACGAAATCACATCCTTGAAGGTGACTTTGTCAGTTGGAAAAATCAGATGGTTAAGCAATTGCAAGTTCGATTATAAAATCTTTTATTTTGTTCTGTTTTAAAAAATATGATCAAAGTGAACAATCATCCCTCAGGCATTGAAATGAAGAGTGATGGCCGGAAACGATTTAATTAACGCAATATTTTAAAGCAGAACCTTTATTTTAACATGTTCAAATGATAAAGAACCCGTTTAATAAATCTCTCGATGGTATAAGATCCAACTTTCGAATTCTGGATCGTTATATTATTCGAAAATTTCTTGGAACATTTATATATGCCATTATTCTATTGGCAGTCGTCATCATCATCTTTGATATCTCGGAAAAAATAGACGACTTTATCCAAAAGCAGGCTACCTTAAAAGCCATTGTCGTTGACTACTATTTTAACTTCCTTCCCTTCTTTATCAATAAGTTTACGGCGCTGTTCACCTTTATTTCCGTCATCTTCTTTACTTCGAAGATGGCCGGAAATACCGAAATCATTGCCATACTCAATTGCGGGGTCAGCTTCAAGAGATTGTTGCGGCCATACATCATAGCCGCTGCCGTTTTATCGTTATTCTCCTTCATGCTTACCAACTTTGTCATACCCCGGACCATTCATAAGATGGTTGACTTTGAGGCAAAGTATGTCAAGAAACAAGACCCGAAAAATTTCACCAATATCCACATGCAACTGGAGCCCGGCACCTTTATCTATGTAGAATCGTTTAACAGTCAAAGCAACGAAGGGTACAAGTTCACCATGGAGAAGACCGAAAAAAGTAAGGGGCTGGTGTATAAACTCGAATCCGATGCACTCAGGTGGGATACCATCAAAAGGAAATGGACCGTCAGCAACTTTTATGAACGAAAGCTGCTTCCAAACGGAAATGAGGTGATTCAAAAAGGATTAAACCGGAATATCATTCTGAATGTACGCCCCGAAGAATTCAATATCGACACCGACAATGTGATGTACATGAATTTCTTTGAATTACGGAA
>JAUZOX010000701.1 GCA_030706265.1 Bacteroidota bacterium
CGGCTCATCGAGCCTGAGCGAAGGTATTTGTGGATTAGCGATACCACTCTGCCGTCTTTTATCGTCCTTGACAACACCTCGATCAGTTTACTTTGGTTGACTGTGTCAAAGTATTTGGCAAGGTCCATGTCGACCACATAGTGATACCCTGCATTAGCATAATCCTGACATCGCCGTAAGGCTTGATGCGAGCTCCTTCTGGGACGGAACCCGTAGCTTGCTGCTGAGAACTGCCGCTCATACATCGGGGTAAGCTGTTGGGTAATGGCTTGTTGTATCACCCTGTCTACTACTGTTGGGACTCCCAGCCTTCTTTTCTTCCCCCTTTCTTTGGGTATCTCTACCCGCTTGACGGGATTGGGGCGGTAGTTCCCTTCTTGCAGGTCTTCTATCAGTTCCTCCCGATGGGCCTGCAGGTAGCTCTTTAACTGCTCTACCTGCATGCCATCGACCCCACCGCTTCCCTTGTTTGCCTTTACCTGTCGGTAGGCCTGATTCAGGTTGCCGGGTGAGAGGATGTACTCCAGTAAGTCCCGCTTGTGTTCTTTTGTGTCGGCATATTCTTTTTCACTCATCCACAGGAATGTCTGCCCTCCAACGTAGCCTTCGGATTCCGTCCTATCTTTTCGTTGACAGGTGTCTGTTATTGCTGTTTTCTGCTTTCTTCCATTCATGTGGTAAGTTTCTTTTGATGCTTGCCTTTTAAGGTTCGGCCCTTCCCCTGTTTGTTGTTGTCAGGGTACTATGGCCTCTGCTGACTTCTCACGGTTACTGTTGTCCATGCCTTCGAATGTTTGTATCGTCAGCAAGTCCGTGAGATCTCCCGTGGTAAGATGTTTAACCTTCATCCCATATAGCTGCCTCATATACACTCCGTCCTCCGGGTAGTTATAGGACTTTGTTTTGCCTGGCAAACTCGTCCGGACGGTTGTGCCTGATAAGGTTCGTGTCCCTCAGCCCGGGACTTTGCCTTAGGCTTCCTTCAGATTCCACCTCACGATGGACACCCTTGCCCTTGGCTAATGGTTGGTAACTACCGACCTCCATAGCAGACTTTCACTGCCGAGTTAAACACCATGCACGGCGCACCAGGAGATTGCGGGTCAAGCCCGCAATGACGGACGTGGCATACATGGTCCAACTTACGGCGTGCCCCGAAACTTGAACCATGTATGCATGTATTCCCGGTTTAGTGGCATTTTTGATTTCAAAACATGCTCTTTTCTCCTGTTATTACCATTTTCTTCAAATCAATCTCAGGATTCAAAGCAGCTCCCGGACTTTCCCTTGTCAGGCTGCTATTCGATTAACGCTGTTTTTTCCCGTTTCAGCGTCTATTCTCTTCGATTCTTCATTTTGTAAATTGAATAAATTGATATAAGTTTGAACTTTGGCAGTAAATCAAGGCTCCATGATTTTTTCAGGGTTTATCAAGGATATTCAAAATCACAAAATAAATGACCGGTGGTTGGTTATCATCGGGGCTCCCATGTTGGGTATCCTGATGGTCGTGATGCCATTAATCCTGAGCAACAAGTATTTATCGGAGTTAAACCTGAGCGTCACAATCGGCATCAGCGTGCTCTTTTCGGCAATATGCTGGATCGGATGCCGGCATATTGTTTTTACGCTTTGGAAGATCTTCCCATGGGATAAAAAACCAAGGTTGCATTTATTGTTCGAGATACCGGGGATCTTCTTATGGGTCACCTTTTTAGGATTCGTCTTCAGTTTTTGCATTACGGTGATCATATTTCATAAAACATTTTATTTCAACGGCATATTCTGGTACAATGTTTTGATTGCCAATTTTATCGCTTTTTTTGTCACTACCATTCACGAAGGCATCTTCTTTTATTTCCAGTGGAAATACAATATTCAACGATCCGAAGACCTGGAGAAATCGACGTATGAGGCTCAATATGAAATCCTTCGAAGCCAGGTGAATCCCCATTTTCTGTTTAACAGCCTGAATACCCTGGCCGC
>JAUZOX010000702.1 GCA_030706265.1 Bacteroidota bacterium
AGGAAATGCCTGATCGATGACATAGTCGAACAACACAAAGTTTAAAACAGCCGCAATGCAGGTTAAGGCTACAAAAGATAACAGGTACAAACCGAACTTGTTCCGATTCAATAAGCGGATGATCAAGACCTTCAGATTGAAATAGACCGCAGCTACTATTGTCAGGTGAAATACAACGGTATACCCGAAATTTGCAATGAAATAGTCGGTAAACAAGGATAGGTCAGCTCTTTTGGCAGGCGGTTGATGGTATTGATAAACAATATACAATAAGGGAATAAGGAATGCAACAGACAACAATATCTTGACCCATTTCCATGTCTTTGGGGATAGCCAGATGAAAGGCAACAAACAGTATAGATAGAACAATCCGTTTGCCAGTACCAAATAAGGCCAGTAATCCTGCAGCCCTTTTATAAAGCTGACCGATTCCACCCCCGGGTTGAAGACTACGCTCCATGCATTGATCGAAACGAACCAGAAAAGCAGATGTAATGCGATGATCAACTGTTTTTTATATTTTGTTATTTTCATGGCTTCTTTATTTAATACGGTTTAACTTCAACATTGTCTGCTGGTTGTCCCAATCAATAAAACGGGTTTCTCCAGCATAGCGTTCAATCATTCCGGTCAACTGTTCCGAAGTTGCGGTCAGCAGTAACCGCCTTGCGCTTTGAACCCAGGTATAGTTGATCCGGACCCGTTTATTCTCGATCATCCCTTTCATATAGTCGGCTCCCAGCCAGGAAAAAGAGAGCTGGTTTTTCCGCACGATCACCCTGGCTAACGTATGGACCGAAAAGTAGCTCTCCATTGCAAAACGGCTCTTGTTCAACCCCGTGTTATCTACCGGCATGAAATCGGCATAAAGCATTTTGTTGACCCGGAAAAGAACCATATTGAACTGATAGATCAATGAGTCGGAATGTTTGCCGGTCAGGGTAACCATGTAAATGTTGCTGGGAATGAGGTAAACATATTCCTTTCCCTCTTTATTTTTTCTCTTTTCCTTTGAAATGACCCTTTCGATTTTCCAGGCGTAGGTGGTATCGGCCTGTTTCCAGACAGGGAATTTTTCTACTTTCCGGGGGTGCAGAGGAAAAGCTTTCCATACCCCTTCGACTTCATGAACCGTTGTGACGTCTTTATCGATGTAGAACGGGTTCAGGGAACAAATCATGAAGAAATCGGTGCATCCTGGAATAAGCAGGATTAACGCGATTACAACCAACACTTTTAAACGCTTCATGGGTCAGGTTTTTATTTTCTGAAGCGAATGTAGAATGGATTTTACCTATTTAAAAACTATTTCGATGAAAGGCCCTTTATTTTCGATGAATAAGGATAAAAGCGGAAAAACAAGTAAAAAACGGTAGCTGATTTGACAGATGCAATGGGACATCATAAAATAAACAGAGGCCGTCCGATAGTCCGGAACAGCCTCTGTAAAATTGCAATTAATGTTGACCAGTCAATTCTCAGATGATGACCTCTTTTTCGCTATCCCATTCGACGGCCCTTTTCTCCTTGTATGATTTAACCGACATGTGGGCCGTGATGGCTTCCTGGAAACCCTGGTCTATGTTACAGCTGGGTAGGTCATTGTGGCGGATGCATTCAATCCATTCTTTGATGTGCAGGAAAGTGGTGTCGGCCAGCTTCCCGTTTTGCATGGTATACATCAATCCCCTTGAAGCAAAATACCGTTGTGTGGCTGACGACATGGCATCAATCTGAGAAGTTCCGGGTTGCCAGTTTACAAAAGGCAGTTCGGGCTTGATCTTGCCCATCGCCATCAAGTGGGCATACCGGCTGGAACCTGGTTCCGCATACATCACGATATCTCCGCTCAGCTCCATGACGGCATCGCTGCCCATTATCAATCTTTTGCGTTCCCTGGAACTGCCCAATGTGGCCGAATACATGAACGTCAGGTTGCGTTTGGGGTATTCCATCAGGACGTTGAAGACATCGGGGACATC
>JAUZOX010000703.1 GCA_030706265.1 Bacteroidota bacterium
AGGTCTTTACGACCCCATCCATGTACTGGACTTTCAGCACGGAAGGCAAAGGACAGGTTAGCCGTAATTTTCATCGTTGGGCCCTCAAATATGGCATCCGCGACGGCCAAAAGCCACGGCCGGTGGTGGTCAACAACTGGGAAGCCACGGGAATGAAATTTGACGAATCCACCATCGTTTCGTTGTTTGATGGTGCCAAACAAATAGGCGCAGATTTATTCCTTCTTGATGATGGCTGGTTTGGCAATAAATATCCCCGCGACACGCCCAAATCAGGTTTAGGGGATTGGGACGCCAATAAAGTCAGGTTACCGCAAGGCCTCCCCTATCTTGCAAAGGAAGCCCAAAAACGAAATGTAAAGTTTGGTATCTGGCTTGAACCTGAAATGGTTAACCCTTTGACCGAATTATTCGAAAACCATCCTGAATGGGCAATCGGTGAACCCCACCGTGAGCCGCAACTCAGCCGCAATCAGCTGGTATTGGATCTGACCCGTCCCGAAGTCAAAGAATATGTCTGGGATGTGATCGATAAAACCTTTTCACAGAGCAGCGACATTTCCTATACAAAGTGGGATTGCAACCGCTACGTCACACAACCCGGGTCCACCTACCTTAAACCTGACGAGCAATCACACCTGCTCATCGATTACAACTTCTCGCTTTATGACATCATGGGCCGCATGGCTAAAAAGTATCCCAACGTGATGGCCATGGTCTGTTCAGGTGGCGGTGGCCGCGTCGACTATGGGGCGTTGAAATATTTTCATTCGTTCTGGCCCAGCGACAACACCGATCCTGTCAGAAGGATTTACATGCAATGGGGCTATAGTCATTTCTTCCCAGCCAATACCATTGCCTCTCATGTCACCAACATGGGAAAACGCCCTCTGCGGTTTGCAATCAATGTGGCCATGAGTGGGGCACTGGGTGTCGATATGGATATCCGGAAAAACACGCCTGAAGAACGCAATGTACTTGCTGCCGGAATCAAACTATACAAGGAAAACCTGCGTGAAATCGTACAACAGGGTGACCTCTACCGGCTTGAATCTCCATATGAAGGCTCCAGGGCTTCGCTGGACTATGTTGCGGTGGATAAGTCAAAAGCGGTCTTGTTCATTTACCAGCTCAAAGCAGGAAGCCCGGTCGTCTTAAAGCCACGCGGTCTCGATCCCTTGCGCAAATACCGGGTTAAGGAGGTAAATCTTCCGGATAATGAAAGTTCAAAACTGGCTATTGACGGTAAGGTTTTAGATGGAGCAACGCTCATGCGCGACGGATTGATCCCAACCTCAAAAAATGAATTTGACAGCATGGTCATCGAATTCAATGCAACAAATTAATTAATCCTAACCGACTTAAAAAACAAGGAGATGAACCAAGCATGTGTTGAAAACACAAACAGCGAAAAAAATCATCCATGCGAGCTCCATACGACCTATTTAATAAAAATTATTTACGTATGAACCGAGCATGTGTCGAAAATTCAAACAGCGAAAAAAATCATCCATGCGAGCTCCATACGACCTATTTAATAAAATCATTTACGTATGAATAGAAATCTTTTAAAGAATCTGATGGCGACAGCCTTGATTCTTTTTGTTTCAGTTTCCACATTTGCCGAAGTCAAGCTACCGCATATCATTGGCAACAACATGGTCATCCAGGCCAATAAACCTGTTGCGATATGGGGACAGGCTGCCGCCGGCGAAGAGGTCACGGTCCGGTTTGCCAACCAGGTCAAAAAAACGACAACAGACCATTCCGGTTTATGGAGAGTGGTATTGGATCCGATCAAAACCTCCTCCAAACCGGCTACCATGACGATTTCGGGGGCAAATACCATAAAGCTTGATAATATTCTGGTTGGTGAGGTTTGGGTCTGTTCCGGACAGTCAAACATGGAATTTCCATTGGCAAAGGGACTCAGCTGGCGAACGGGTGTCAATGACTGGGAGAAAGAAGTATCCCAAGCCA
>JAUZOX010000704.1 GCA_030706265.1 Bacteroidota bacterium
GACGGCGGTCCGGCCCACGCGTTTGGATTCACCCCCGGAATATCGCTTGTTGTAAATTGTGATACGGCCGAAGAAATAGATCATTTTTGGGACAACTTAACCGAAGGTGGAGACGAAAGGGCGCAACAATGCGGCTGGCTCACGGATAAATACGGCGTTTCGTGGCAAGTGGTCCCAACCGCGTTGGGCACGATGCTGAGCGATCCGGATCATAAGAAATCGGAAAGAGTCATGCAGGCCCTGATTCAAATGAAAAAACTCGACCTGAACGTTTTGCAAAAAGCATATAAACAACCCGATTAAAAAGACAAAGCCATGGCAAAGACAAGCACCTATCTCAACTTCACCCGAAACACCGAAGAGGCCTTTAACTTTTACAAGTCCGTCTTTGGCGGCGAATTCGTAGACGGCAAAATCAACCGGTTTGGCGAGATCCCACCGCAAGAAGGCATGCCGCCCATTGCAGAGGCGGATAAAAACCTGGTGATGCATGTAGCCCTTCCGATACTGGGAGGACATCTGCTCATGGGAACGGACGCCCCGGAATCATTGGGATTCAAAGTAAACAAGGGAAACAACGTCTATATCTCGCTTCATCCCGACACCCGTGAAGAAGCAGACCGGTTATTTGCCAGTCTCTCTGAAGGTGGAGCTGTTGAAATGCCCATGCAGGAGATGTTTTGGGGAGACTATTACGGTTCGCTCACCGATCAATTTGGAATCAGGTGGATGGTCAATTATACGGCCAGATAAACACGACCCGGAATCTCTCCGCCTACTTCATGGTAAAGGCTGATCAACTGACTCCTGATTTTATTTTTATCAAATTGACCGATTAATCCTTCAGAAATTTTTAACCCCTCTTTAAAAAAGGATTGATCATGGATCATTCTTCTTGTAATATCGATAAATTCAGGTGTATCATCTGCTTTCAGATATGGGGCTTCATATAATGAAGCATATTCTTTGATGTTTCTGAAGACCACGGGCATTCCCGATGCTGCTGCTTCAAGCGGGGCCAGGGGGCAGTTTTCCTGGTAGGAAGTAAACAACAATAAATCGGCTGCAGCATAGACATAGGGCATAAAATCCAGATCAACCATCCCCGTAAACTTAACATTCCCGTCGTTCTTTGCGATCTTTCCGTTAATCCGGACAAGCCCCTCGGTCATCATGCCAAACGGCCTGCCACCTGTCCAGACAAACTTGGCTTCAGGGAGGGCCTTTGCTATATCCAAAAAGTCTTCAACCCCTTTTCGGCCCTGTAATTGTCCTACCCCCAACACGACAAAATCATGATCGGATAGCCCCATTATTTTGCGTCCGGCCCTGCGTTTGGCCTCGGTGCGTTTCCATTTTTCAACCATCAGCGGATTGTTAATCCTGACAATCCGGGTCCTGACTCCCAGATCCCTGATTGCTTTTTCTACAGTTGGCGAAATGGCAATACAAACATCGGCATATGAATAAACCTTTTTAAAAAACCATTTCACAAAAGGCATGAATATTTTCCATCGGGGTAAAGATCCCTTGATGGAATCGGGGATGACATGCACCGTAATTATTCTTTTCCCCTTATATCGCCAGCCCCTGAGAAAATAATCAGGACCGTAGGTATGGCAATGAAATACGTCGCCCACACCCTCTCCATTCACTACAACCTTGACATCGTCCTTTTCCCGGAGTAATTCCACAACATCCCTAAAGGCTGTTGCAACCCCATTGCCTTTTACCTCGAAAACAGATTCGGTTACAAGATGAATTTTCATACGAATATAATTTTTATTAAATAGGTCGTATGGAGCTCGCATGCATGGTTTTCATCGGTGTTGATAATCTTGATTCTTGCTCGGTTCATACGAATATAATTTTTATTAAATAGGTCGTATGGAGCTCGCATGCATGGTTTTCATCGGTGTTGATAATCTTGATTCTTGCTCGGTTCATACGAATATAATTTTTATTAAATAGGTCGTA
>JAUZOX010000705.1 GCA_030706265.1 Bacteroidota bacterium
GATTAAAACCTGATTCGCATGAAATTAAAGTATCTCCTCCTGCTACTGCCATTGCTATGCATTAATCTGTATGGGCAAGTTCAAAAGAGTAAAGTCTCCGGGGGCTCCAATCGTCTGATATCTTTACCATATGACAGGATGCTCTGTCCGGCCGGCAAACAAATTCTTTTTGGTGACTCCCTTTTGGAAAATCATGCTCTTGATTGTGCATTGTCTCCTGACCAAAAATGGTTAGTCGTTGAGGAACGATATAGCATATTATTTATCAACACAGCCAACAATCAAATAGCTTTTACGCTTCCTCTGAAAGATGCGAAAGATTTGCCCGATGCCATGAATACCTATTCGGGGATCTGTTGGTACAAGAACAAGGGGCGGGACTATGTTTTATGGAGTACAGTTGCAGCAAATAACCAGTCCTATGTAGTACAGGCAAGTTGGGATGGAGTGAATGCCGAAATCACAAGGCAATGGTCATATAAAGCTCAGAAACCGGCAGAGGTAGCTCTGCCCAATGAGATCCTGATCAACAGGGAAAACGGTAAAGATTACCTTTACGTAGTCCTCAACGGCAATAATCAATTGGTAAAGCAAGACATGACTACAGGCGATACCCTGTGGATTCGAAAAACAGGGGTGGCCCCTTATGGAATTGCCAGGGCAAATGGCAAACTTTACATCACCAATTGGGGAGGAAGACTACCCAAACCCAATGATAAAGATGTCGCCGGAGTTCCCTGGGGCAACGCCAGAATAAACCCAACCAATGCAGCCGTCAGAGAAGGCAGTATCAGCGTGATTGATCCGGTCAAAGGGAGAATATTGAAAAATATTATCGTGGGTCTTCATCCCAATGAGATCATTGCAGATAAGACAGGTAGGTTTATTTATGTCACCAATTCGAACAGTGACAAGGTGAGTGTAATCAATACGGCTACCGATGAAATCTCGGAAACGATCTCTATAAGGCTGCAGGAAGAGATGAATCCGTATTTCGGAGATTCACCCGACGGACTTTGTCTCTCACCGGACGGGTCAACATTATACGTTGCAAACGGAATGGATAATGCACTGGCCGTTATTCAGCTCGGTAGAAATGCATCGACAAAAGGTAGGGAAATAAGCAGCTCCCTTAAAGGATATATTCCGACCGGCGCTTATCCCTCGGCTATCAGTTTCTCTCTCAAAAACCGGTTATATGTAACCAACCTTGAAGCAGAAGGGGCCAATCGTCCGCTCGTTAGGGGAATTAACAATGCTCCGGCTTTCAACTCGCATCACATGCTTGCTTCGATATCTATAATCGACGTCCCGAATTCGAAAGAGTTAAAATCATATACCAACACTGTCATTGCAGTAAATCAGCTATCCAGACTGCAATCAGCACAATTATCACCAAGGAAGGGTGTCGCACCTCGCCCCCTGCCAGAAAGAATCGGAGAGCCATCCGTATTCAAACACGTTTTGTACATTATCAAAGAGAACCGCACCTACGATCAGATTCTCGGGGATATGAAGCAAGGAGACGGTGATTCGACCTTATGTGTTTTTGGAAAACAGGTTACCCCCAACATCCATCAGTTGGCCAATGATTTTATATTACTTGATAATTTCTTTGTTGCCGGCAAATGTTCGGCAGAGGGACATCAATGGACGGATGCTTCGATCGTAACCGACTACATTGAAAAAAACGTGAGAGCCTGGTTTCGAAGTTACCCCCACGTCCAGGAAGATGCCCTGGTCTACGCACCGAGCGGTTTTTTATGGGACAACGCTAAAAAGCACAATAAGAACGTCAGGATTTACGGTGAAGCCTCAACTCCCGTTTTTGACAAATCACTTGACTGGACCGCGATCTACAATGGATTCCTGAAAGGAAACCCTTTCATTTTCAAAAACAAGACGACATTGGTAACAGTGCGCGATATTTTATCACCTTCCTACCCTGCTTACGACAATCACAAAATA
>JAUZOX010000706.1 GCA_030706265.1 Bacteroidota bacterium
ATCAGGCGCGGAGTTCCGGGAATGATTTCTATAATCCGCTCGTCTAATAAAATCCCTGAAGCAAAGAGCTGGATTACAAACCGGCCTTCATATCTTCCGAAATGATCCATCAGGCGAATCGTATTTTTGGTGACCGGTACAATCAAAGGTTTCTTTTCATAATCCGGAACGCCGGCCCAGATCCTGATTTCATCACCTATGGTCGCATCTACCTGCAGCAAATCGCTTTCCAGAGAGACTGTAAGCAGCTCGGGGAACCTGGCAATACAATCAACCTGTCCCTCATTGTTTGTTCCCAGCCACGACTGGTTAAAGGCTTCCGTTTCCGCTTCGATCAACATTTTTCCTGCAATGCTTTTGGGCTTTTTCTCTTTATGATGCCAGAGATCAACATAATGCCATCCCTTTTGAAAGGGAACTTCAAAAAGGAATCCTTTATATCCTTCTGGAATAAGGCTGTAAATGGTGTAGATCGTTTTGTTATCCTTAATCCATTGATTGACCCAAATATTGTCACGGGTTGTTGGAACGAGCGGAGTATATTGTTTCGAAACGAAGTTATCAGTATTTTCACGCAGGATGCGTGATGTTCTTCCAAGGTAACGATATTGCTCTTCAGCCCATTCCGGTTTTCCGGGAGCAAAGATATTCATCTCGGTGCCATAGCCATTGAAGAAAGCAAGACAGTACTCGCGTTTGATGGGTTCCTTGTACAATTCGGCTACACGGAATATGGCAAATTCAGGTTTTATAAATTTGTTGAGGTTCAGCATCGGACAATAATAAAGAGCATTGTGTACCCGCCCTGAAACGATTCCCTGCATGTCGCGTGGCACGGCCATTCCCTCACTGTACATCACTACTCCGGAGCGGACTGAGTCGGCAGCATGCTGGAGTTGAAAACTGGAAGCCCCCTGTGTATCCAAAACCACGCCATCAGCTCCGGTCGCTGCAATGATACCGGCCATACCCACAGTGTGACTTTCACCTCGTGTACTTTGATCCCAGGGATTGTAACTGATAAAAAGGCGTGACCCATAATGATTTAACATTGAAGACAATTTTTTAATTTGGCCCGTACCCCCCGGTAAGTCACGGTAGAGGTCCCATTGGTTGCGTTGATCCAGGCCAAGGGTAGGCCAGGTAGACCATATTCCAATAAAATCATCTCCGCCATATAATTTGAGTCCCCTTTTAACAAAGTCTTCAAGATGAAATTTGCCATCCACATAGTCATAATATACACCGTCCCAATTCTGAATCAGGTGCGACACATAAGCATGACGGATCCATGTCAGGTCATTGCGTTGAAACAGAGTATCGTTGAATTTACCCGGCTCCACATCATAAAGCATCCTCTGCTGAAACATGACCCGCAAACCTTCCTGCCAGTCTCCTGCATAGCCATCTGTCCACAGGGTATATTCCACCGTTCCGTTGGGAAACAGTTCTGTTTCAAAGCGATGTTTTCTTCCATTTACCACTGGCTTTTCTGAACGGCGGATGAGCGCACATATCTTTTGACCATTAGACAGAACTGCCTCTGAAAAGCCCAGTTCCCATGCATTATCCGGTACAATCACATTCACGGGTTCAAATCCGGGACGGAAAAGATGGGTCCGGGATAATTCGTGCTTGCCTTTGCCGGTTATATAGACATTATCACCGGATATTCCAAAGGGGACCACGTTTTGCAGCATAACGGTGTCGGAAGAAATATTGCGGAATTTTATCTGGACTTTTAATCCATAACCATATGATTTGATGTCCCATGAGATCTCGGTCACACCCGGAATACGGTTTATTCCGTTTTCCGGTTTTGCGGCCAAAGAATTGTAATGTTGTTCACCGATCTGAAAAGAAACAAGCGGCATTTGTGTTGCCGGTCTGATATTTCCATTCAGGGAGAGGACTTCGATGCCATTTTGTCCGGAGATCTCAATGGAATTCAATGACTGAGC
>JAUZOX010000707.1 GCA_030706265.1 Bacteroidota bacterium
ATTACGACATTCATGACGATGGCCTACATTCTCTTCCTGAATCCGAATATTTTGTCGGCTACAGGAATGGAAAAGAACGCAATCTTCTTCGCAACAGCAGTTGCTGCAGGTGTTGTTACTATTGCCATGGGATTGGTTGCCAATTTCCCCATGGCGCTTGCCCCCGGAATGGGACTTAATGCATTCTTTGCCACAGTGGCTGTTGCCGGTGTAGGAATGCCCTGGAGAATTGCCTTAGGAGCAGTTTTCATTTCTGGTATTATTTTCATTCTGCTTACGGTTACCAGAGTACGTCAAATTCTTGTTGTTGCAGTTCCCAACTCACTTAAGACTGCGATTTCCGTCGGTATTGGATTATTCATTACTGTCATCGGATTAAAGTTATCCGAAATAATGGTGGTGGGAACACACATCATTCCTCCAACTATGGATGTATTGAAATCCGCTCATGGTATTACTTCTTTGAAATTCTTTGAATGGAATATCGGATTAGGCAGTCTGAAAAACCCCAGCATGTTGCTTTGTCTGATCGGACTTTTGCTTACTGCTGTAATGATGGCAAACCGGGTGAAAGGTTCTCTTTTAATCGGAATCATTGCCACTACACTTATTGGCATTCCAATGGGGGTTACTGTAATTCCGGCTCACTTCAATCCTTTTGCATTACCTGATCTACATAAACTGGCTGTTGGTGCGCTCGATGTTAAAGGTGCCCTTAACATGGGAATCTGGACAGTAGTCTTCACCTTTACCTTCGTTGAACTCTTCGACACATTCGGAACATTGGTAGGTACGGCAAAAAAAGCAGGGCTACTCGACAAAGAGGGAAGATCACCCAAGATCGGCAAAGCAATGTTAGTCGATGCATTCGGTGTCTCATTCGGAGCATTAATGGGAACCAGTACAATCACAACTTATGTTGAAAGTGCTGCTGGTATTGGCGAAGGCGGACGCACAGGTCTTACAGCCATTACTACCGGACTTCTTTTCCTTTTGGCTTTGGTTATTGCACCACTTGCTACGTTGATCCCCAACGCAGCAACTGCACCTGCTCTTATCATTGTAGGGGTATTAATGGTTTCAAGTATTAAGGAAATCAATTTTGAAGACTTCACCGAAGGCTTCCCTGCATTCTTGACACTGGCCCTGATGCCTTTCACTTATAACATCGCAAATGGTATTGCAGCAGGTATTGTATCATACGTTATTTTGAAAGCTTGTACCGGGAAAATGAAAGAAGTACACTGGATGATGTATATTCTTTTCGTCCTTGTCATTGTACGATATATCTTCCTGACAGAAGCTTAATCACCCTCTGAAAGGAAAATCATAAGAGACTGACAGAAAAAGCTGATTAAATTCCAAACGATCGGCTGTTCTATCAGTCTCTTTTTTATCCCCTCAATCTTCACAAATTTCATACTAGATCCATCTAAAGAGCAGATAATCCACCATTCGCAACTCGTTCTCTCATCTTAAAATAATAAGGCCCTCCCCCACTAAGATCCATCTCCGGACGTTAAAGAGAACAACATCTCCCCCACAAAAAATATATTTGCATTGAAACCTGATTTTTTTACCTTTGCATCACTTCACAAAGAAGGGTTGTTAGCTCAGTTGGTTTAGAGCATTACCTTGACAGGGTAGGGGTCACTGGTTCGAATCCAGTACAACCCACTTCGAATAAAAAACCGTAATTGAAATTCATTCAGTTACGGTTTTTTTATTTTATGAGTTTGCCCAAATACTATTTAATAAAATCCATCCTCCCATAATATCCGGTTTTCAATAAGAAATGAAACGTCAACATTGAAGCAGTCGTATCTATATTACTTTGAACTTTCATCAATAGAACCAATGCTTAAAGCACAAAAAATATCCATTATCCTTATGATCCCTCTTGTGATCCTTATTGTCTCTGCAATCTGGTATCCTGCCGAGGTTACACTGATCTTCCTC
>JAUZOX010000708.1 GCA_030706265.1 Bacteroidota bacterium
AGTCATTTGAAGAATTTGGGATTTCATTTGACATATACAGCCGCACCTCCAATCCGGTACATCACCAGACTGCTGCTGAATTCTTCACCACGCTATACGAGAAGGGAGCGTTCATCGAAAAGACTTCCGAACAATATTATGATGTAGAAGCAAACCAGTTTTTAGCCGATCGATACATTACCGGGACCTGTCCGCATTGCGGATACGAAAGGGCTTATGGTGATCAGTGCGAGAGCTGCGGCACTTCGTTGAATGCGACCGACTTAATCAATCCCAAGAGTGCGCTCAGCGGGAATGTACCCATCATGAAAGAGACCAAACACTGGTTTCTTCCCCTTGACCAGTATGAACCATGGTTGCGCGAATGGATCCTGAAAGGGCATAAGGATGACTGGAAGACCAACGTGTATGGACAATGCAAGTCGTGGATCGATCAGGGCCTGCAACCCCGTGCCGTAACCCGTGACCTTGACTGGGGCGTGAAAGTCCCGCTTGACAATGCCGCCGGCAAAGTTTTATATGTTTGGTTTGACGCTCCCATAGGCTACATCTCCGCCACCAAGGAATGGAGCCAGAAAACAGGCAAAGACTGGAAACCTTACTGGAAGGATGCAGATACCAAGTTGGTTCATTTCATCGGCAAAGACAACATCGTATTTCATTGCATCATCTTTCCCGCTATGCTTAAGGCCGAAGGCAGTTATATCCTGCCCGAGAATGTGCCGGCCAATGAGTTTTTGAATCTGGAAAGCGATAAGATTTCAACGTCGCGCAACTGGGCAATCTGGTTGAACGAATATCTTGAAGACATGCCCGGCAAACAGGATGTGTTGCGTTATGTGCTTACCGCCAATGCTCCCGAAACCAAAGACAACGACTTCACCTGGAAAGATTATCAGGCCCGCAACAACAACGAGCTGCTGGCTATCTTTGGAAACTTCGTAAACCGGACACTGGTTCTGACCCATAAATATTTTGACGGGAAAGTCCCCGAAGCCACGGGATATACCGCCACCGATGAGGCTGTCATAAAGGAATTGCCTTTGTTTCCTGAACGCATAGCCGCCAGCTTAGAGAACTACCGGTTCCGTGAGGCACTGAATGAGATGATGAATCTGGCCCGTATGGGTAATAAATATCTTACGGAGACGGAACCATGGAAGATCTTTAAGACCGATGAGGAGCGCGTGAAAACGATTTTGAACCTCTCGTTACAGATTTGTGCAAACCTTACGATACTCTCAGAGCCCTTCCTTCCATTCAGTGCGGCTAAGCTTTTAAAGATGCTTAACCTGGATGCGTTTGTTTGGGAAAATGCCGGCAGCGCTTCGATTCTTCAGCCCGGCCACCAACTGAACAAGCCCGAATTGCTTTTTGAAAGGATCGAAGACACGGTGATAGAGGCCCAGGTTCAGAAGTTGCTGGATACCAAAAAGGCAAACGAAGCCGCAGGTAAAACCGTAACTCCTTCAAAGCCGGTCATCGAATTTGATGACTTTTCCAAGGTCGACATCCGGATTGGAACCATCATCGCTGCCGAGAAGGTTGCCAAGACCAAGAAGCTGTTGAAACTCACCATCGATACCGGAATTGATAAACGGACCGTGGTTTCGGGAATCGCAGAACACTATTCTCCCGAAGAGATTATCGGTCAGCAGGTCAGTATACTGGTCAACCTTGCGCCCCGTAGCCTGAAGGGCATCGAGAGCCAGGGGATGATCCTGATGGCAGAAAATGAAGTGGGGAAGCTTTGTTTTATCACCCCTTCGATTAAATTTAAGAATGGAAGCGAGGTGAGATAGCTCCGATGTAAAAATGGAGTTTTGATATTAACCAAAAAATGCTACTTTTGCAGGGCTTTAACAATCGGTTGAAGCCTTGGATCAAGCAATAGGCCGGCCTTATAGTTCAACGGATAGAACGGAAGTTTCCTAAACTTTAAATCCAGGTTCGATTCC
>JAUZOX010000709.1 GCA_030706265.1 Bacteroidota bacterium
CGTATTCGAATATTCGAAATACATCTTTGCCTTTTTGAATTAATCCGGAAATACCCAGGATCATCATATAGGCGATGGGGATGATGGTAAAGAAGATGCCTGCAATGATGGGTGGTAAAAATCCTTTTATCCTTAAACATATCCAGTATTGCAGGGTAATAATAAATATGCTGGCAAGAAAAGTCTGGAAGAAGAGCCTTAAATAGGTGTCAAAAGCAAAGCCGGTTATTTGAAAGTTAAGCCCTGGTTTGATTAGGTGAATAATAAGGCCTGTGAAATAGATAATGAAAAATGCAACAATCATGCTCAATATAGTCATACTGAGTAACATGACATATTTTCCCAGGAATATGCTTGTTCTTGAAACCGGTTGTGAATAAATTTGCTTCCATCCGTAATTCTTATATTCTATCTGGGTCGCAAAGCTGACGATCAATATGCAAAAGTGAGGCAGGAAAAACGACATCACGTTGTTAGCCTCTTTTATATATTCGGCCCATGGTTCAGATGGCTGTTGTTTATCACTCAAAAATTTAAGACTAACCAGAAGTGTGCACAACAGGGGATACAAAAGAACAAGCCAGAAAGCCAGTGTCTTTCTGGTCTTGAGCCATTCGGTCCGGTATATGTTAATGAAATCCCAGGTAAAGTTGTCTTTCATAGTTAGTTTGATTTAAGAAGTTCAAGGAATGATGCTTCAAGTTCATGATTGTCGGGCTGTAGCAACAGGATCCCAATTCCGGCTTCTACAAGTGCGCTGGCAACCCGAGGAGTCACACTCCGGTCTGAGAGGTGGACAACGATACGGTGTGCTCCCAATGTTTCAACCGGATACGCTTTCTGTAGCAAAAGTTTTGCTTTTTCAGGCTGGTCTGTTTCTACAATTAACCTTACGCCACTCTTGCTGTTATTCAACAATCCATCCATGCTTCCTTGATAAAGAATGTGTTTATTGTGTACCACTGCAACATGGCTGCACAGTTTTTCAATTTCGGAAAGGATGTGGCTGGAAAGAAAGATGGTAATACCGTGATTGACATTGAGATCTATAAGCAGATTACGGATATCAATGATTCCGGCGGGATCGAGTCCATTTATAGGTTCATCCAACATAAGCAATTGAGGTTCCGGAAGAAGAGCCTGAGCCAGTGCCAACCGTTGTTTCATTCCTGAAGAATAACTGCGTATTTTGCGATGTGAATCAGCAGTGAGTCCAACCTGCTCGAGCACAACGGCAATGCGTTTGCGTTCTATTTTGCGGATAATACAGCTATTGCGCAAATTATCGATTGCACTGAGATGATCGTAAAGAGAGGGATCTTCAACCATGGTACCGATAGATTTTAGGGTCTCAATTCGGAAATGATTGATATCCTTTCCAAAAAGCCTTACCTGATTATCAGGAACACGAAGCAATCCAAGCAGAATTTTAATGGTGGTCGTTTTTCCGGCACCGTTGGGGCCCAGAAAACCATAAATGCTTCCTGTCGGTACTTCAAGACCAATTTGATCTAAAACCTTTTTTTGTCTGTACCCAAACGAAAGATTTTCAATGCTGATTATGTTTTCGGTATGACTCATATGCGCTCATTCTACGATGCAAGGTGATGAATTATTTTTTTAAAGTTGTATGTTAAGGTATGATTTCTTTCTTTTGCATGGAATATGTTTTTAAATTTTAAATTCAATGCCCTATTTTGACAACAAACAACTGGAAAAGTTACATCGGCTTATGGAAGATTTTCGAAATTGCATGATTTGTCCCAGAGAGTGTTGTGTAGACCGGTTTTCAGATCGCGGATATTGCAACAGCGGAGCTGAGATATCGGTCAGTTCCATATGTGTGCATAAAGGTGAAGAACCGGTTATAAGCGGTAATGGGGGCATTTGCAATATCTTCTTCAGTCGTTGCAACCTGCAATGCATTTATTGTCAGAATAGCCAGATTAGTTCC